>CALVKV010000034.1 GCA_944333305.1 uncultured Bacilli bacterium | reverse complement strand
TTATAATGTATGTAGTGATTGATTCATACATCAATTACCTTTGGTAAAAGTTGTAGATAACTTCCTCAACGGCACCAATTAGTAATTAACTTTTTTATATATAATTAAATCAATCAAAAGGATTGATTTTTTTTGAAATATCTTTATATATTTGATAACCTATATATAGGTTATCAAATAGTAATGAAGTTCGATTTTTGAGGTTAGGAGAATAAAGTATGAAACTTTCAAGTGAAAAAACATTGTTAATATTAGAAAATATACACAATCAAGTTGATAATGATTATTTTATTGAACATTCTATTTGTGTTGGCAATGCTGCAGGAGTAATAGCAAAGGCACTTAATTTAGATGAAGATTATGCAAAAACTTTAGGATATATTCATGATATAGGTAAAAAGTTTAACTATGGAAAAGATGAAGTTTTTGCACATGAGTTTATGGATATAATTATATAAAATCATTAGGTTATGATGATGAATATGCTGGTATTTGTGTGAAACATTCTTTTTTAAATAATGATGTAGAATGCACTTCAAGTAATAGAGAAGAAATTGATAAAAATAGTCCAAATTATGAGTTTGTAAAAAATTATATAAAAGAAGAGTATTCTATATATGATAAAATAATAAACTTATGTGATTTGATGTGTACTGATAAAGTTTTAACTGTTGATAAACGAATGATAGATTTATTACTAAGACATGGTGTTTATAAGAAGACACATTATCATATTGAAGAGACTTGTAAGTTAAAAAAGTATTTTTATGATTTATTTCCTAGTATAAAAGATAATTTGTAGAATATTATTATTAAGTGTGTTATTATATTTTTTGAGGAGGGTTTTATATGTTTAATCGAAATATAGAGATTGTTGAAGAATTAAATAATGGTAATTTAATTATTAGAGTAGAAAAAGAAATTGTAGTTAATAATGAAACAAAAAAAGTAATAAAATTTACTATTGCAGATAAAAATGGTATTGTAACCATATTAGATTCAAAAGGCAATCTATCGGGAATTCAATTCTTTGATAATTATTTCTTAAATAAGTTTGGTGATATTATTATTGGTATTAAAAAAGATGGTGAGGAATATTATAATAGAATTCTTTCTCATTTTGATTTAAGTGATACTAAAGTTAAAATTACTGAAGCTCCTGATGGACCATTTAATATTGGGCCTTATTATAAACAATATTATAATTATGAATCTCCTACTAAAACTATAGAAGATATAATACCTCAAAGTTATAGCTTTAATTATGGATTAATTAATAGAGATGGTTTATTAGTTATTTATCCTATGTATGATGAGATTAAATTTGGAACTGAGGATACTTGTATAGTAGGTTTATTAAATTATTCTAAAGTTTTAAAGTTTGGCTATAAAGATATATTAAGTGGTAATGATATTACACCAGTTTGTTTTGATATGGCAGTGAATTTTAGTTATAGTAGAGCTCTTGTTAAATATGAAGGTAAATATGGTTATATAGATAGAAAAAAAATTATGACTAATCCTGAAAATTATGATGAATATGCAAAGAAATTATCACCAAGGTTTTTTGGGGCAACCCCTTTTATAGATGATGGTGTTGCAACAGTTGTTATATTCCCAGGTGACCGGTATAATTCATCTGCTCGTGTAAAGATAGATACAAATGGAGAAATTATTGAAATTCTTTTACCACCTAAAGTTTTTAGGAAAATGAATAATGATAAGAGATATAATTAGAGATAATAAAAAGAAAACTTATTTCAATATAAGTATAAGTTTTCTTTTTAATATTGAATTGGTGGTAGAGTATGAATATTAAATAGTCAAATATGGTAGAATTGTTATTATTTATTTGATATGATTTGGGTGGAGGGATAAAATGATAATAGAAGATGTTTATAGATATATGATAAGTGGATATTTTGGAGTTATGGAAATGGATACTTATAATTTAAAAGAATATGTTTTAAAAGATATAGAAAATTATATTAGAGATTTTGTTAAACAGAATCCAAGTTCTAATTTTGATTTTGTTTCTGAGGTTGAAAAAATTAAAGATACTGTTCCTGTTAAGACTAAGTTACAAGATGCTTTACTTGTTTTGAATAAAATGGATAATGCACCGATGGATTTAATTTTAGAGATTAAACATAGATTAAAGGCTATTAAATAAAATTATACTTAATGTATAGTTTTTTTTCTTTTGTTCATATTAATGTTGGGAGGAAAATATATGGAAAATAATTATGAAGTAGTACCAAATATTATTAGTTGTAAAGATTTAGATTATTTAAGTGATATGTTTAATTGGAATTATGGTGCTTATAAGAGTACTAGTAATGCCATTAATAGTGTTACTGATAGTGAGATTAAGGATATGCTTACTAGGTCTAGTAATGTATTTCAAGGTAATATTAGTAAAATCTTAGATATTTTAAATAGGGGAGGTAACAATGAATAATCAAATTAAGAATCCTAAAGTTGAGACTCCTACAGGTATGACTTTAAATGATAAAGATTATATTTCATCATTACTTAGTACTTTAAAACAATTAGTTAAAAACTATGCTGTTAGTTTAACTGAAGCTTCTTGTGAAGAGTTATATGAAGAATATAAAGAGATGTTTAATACTTATTCATCTTTACAAAGAGAAGTTTATGAACTTATGTTTCGTAAAGGTTGGTATGTATTAGAACAAGCTGATGCTAATAAAATATCTAGTAAATATCAAACTTTAAATCAAGAATTTATGGATTTAAATGGATAAAGACTAAAAAAGTCTTTTTTTCTTTTAAGATTGTGTTATACTAAGGTTATGTTTTAGTAGTTGGGGGTAATTATGAAAAATATTGAAGTAGAAAACAATGTAAATTATATTATGGCACATTTAGAAGAAGTGTTAGATAGTAGTAGTGATATGTTTGATGATATTATTAGTTATGATGTTCTTAGTAAAGTAGATGGTAATTTACGTAAAGAAATTAATGGCTTAGTTAATATTATTAACTATTATAAGAAAAGAAATGATTATAGAAGTGTTTCTAAATATAGAGAAGCTTTAAAAGAGGTTAAAGGTACATTAGAAAAATTAAGTAACTATAAAAGTGAGTATGTTGGAAGGTTAGAAGAATTACATGAGGCTTTAACTCGTTCTGATACGATAAGAAAGAAATCTTTAATTGCAACTTCATCTAAACTTAAAAATGATAAAGTTACAGATACAGATTTATATACAGATTATAGTGAATTATTGAAATTTAATGAACCAGTTGTTGGTGAGCTGTTTGGGAGCTTTTTATACGATATTAGAACTAGTAAGTTTATGGATGAATATTCATCTGGCTTGCAATATGAATTACCTATTGAAATAGAGAAACTTTTAAAAAGGACTGATACTTTAAGTGAGGAAGAATTATTAACATTAAGTGTACTTGCTATAGATGTTTCTCGAAATAAGATTAGGTCAATAGGTAAGGGGTCAATTTATGCTTCAATAGAGAAAGACTTTTTAAGAAGATTAATTAAAATATTTGAAAAATTAAAGCCAGTTAAGTATAAACCTATAGATGAAGACACAAGTGCTTATTATGATATTTTAGCAGAATTAATAGATAATGATGCTAATTATACATATATTAGTAAACTTATGAGATATATTCCTAATTTTGCATGTGCAAGAAAAAATGATAAACATTTTGTGTTCTTGTTATTAGATAAATTTATAGAAAATTATAAATTAAAGTTGGTTAATCAAGGATTACCTTATGTAGAGCCGGATTTTTATAAAGAATTACTTAGTTTGAATTTATCTTTAGGACCATTTTTTAGTGAACAGGAGAAACTTGATTTTAGTTTGTTATTAGTTACTTTTAAAGATTATATTATTTCTAAAAACTATAATAATAGTGAGAAAGTGTTTGATGATATAGATTTTATTGCAGATAGTATGGATAATATAGAAATTAAAGAAGAGAAAGTAGATGACAAAGTTCTAGAAGAACTATCTTCTCTTAAATATAGAATGGTTGATGTGTCAAATTCTTATTTAAAGAATGGTTATAGTGTATTTCCTGCTTTCAAATTTAATAATATTTCTAATTATGCCTTTTCAGTTGATTATAGTAGTGATGATAATATTATTTTAAAAATTCATATTTTAGATACTGCTAGCTTTATAAAGGATGATAGTTTAATTTATGAAGAGATGAAAAACAATGATATAGAATTACCTAGATTTGAACTTAATTCTTTTTATCCTGCTATGACATTTGTTTATACAATATTTAGTAATAATAAAATAAGTGATGTTAGAGTAACTTCTTCTGTTGTTAATATAAGTGAAGAGTATTCTAATCAAGATTTAGGTAATTATGTGGATAATCCTCGTATTAAAGATTTGTTTAGTGTATTTAAAAGAATAAAAGATTCTAGAAATATTGATGATATTTATTATAGTCAAGATGGTATTAAAGATTTTACTGATAGTATTTTAAATAAAGATATTACTAAGAGTTTTGTTAATAATAATATGCCTTTTATATATAAAGCTTACTTAGAAAATGGTAAGGACTTAGTTAGAATTAATCATAATGCTGTTTGTGATAAATTAATTGATATACCTAAAAAGGAAGCTCATAGGGTATTTGATATATTGGATGAAGTATATGATGCTTATTATGTTCCAACCAGTGGTAAGTTAGAGCTTGATAGTAGTAAGTTTTTAGGTTTATATCTTTTAACTACTATTCATAGAGTTCAAGATGGAGTTTATGATATTACTAAAGTAGAAGAAGAACTTAGTGAGTTATTAGTTACTTTAAATAATAGAGAAAAATATTTACCTAGCTCTGTTTTGAAAAATAATGAGAGAAAAGTTAAGAAGATGGTTAGAATTTATAAGAAAAATAATAAAAAAGATGTTGTTTAGGCAATATCTTTTTGTTATAGTTAATATGGTAAGAGAGATATAATTTACTTTAATGGTATATAATATAATTTAGAGGAGGAATTATGCTTGAATTAAAGAATATAAATAAAAGTTATAAGACAGGGGATTTTGTTCAACATGCTTTAAAAGATGTTAGTTTAAAGTTTAGAAAGTGTGAGTTTGTTGCTATTTTAGGAAGTAGTGGTAGTGGTAAGACTACTCTTTTAAATGTTCTTGGTGGTCTTGATAGATATGACAGTGGAGACTTAATCATTAATAATAAAAGTACTAAGAAGTTTAAAAGTGTAGAGTGGGACTATTATCGTAATAACTGTGTTGGTTTTATATTTCAATCTTATAATTTAATTAGTCATATTAGTGTTTTAGAAAACGTAGAAATGGCTTTAATACTTAGTGGATATAAAAAGAAAGATAGAAGAGAAAAAGCCCTTGTTGCTTTAGATAGAGTAGGACTTAAAGATCATGCTCATAAAAAGCCTAATCAATTATCTGGTGGGCAGATGCAAAGAGTTGCGATTGCTAGAGCTTTAGTTAATGATCCAGAGATTATACTTGCTGATGAACCGACAGGAGCATTAGATTCTGTTACTAGTGTTCAAATAATGGAGCTTATTAAAGAAATTGCTGAAGATAAATTAGTTGTTATGGTTACTCATAATCCAGAACTTGCTAAAGATTATGCTAATCGTATTATTGAGCTTAAAGATGGTGAGATTTTAAGTGATAGTAATCCTATTAAGGATAAAAGTAGTTCTAAAGAAAAGTTAACTATTAAGAAGACTGTGTTAGGCTATGGTTCAGCTTTGAAACTTTCTTTTAATAATATTAAAACAAAAAAAGGTAGAACCTTTTTAACATCTTTTGCAGCTTCTATTGGTATTATTGGTATTGCTTTGATTCTTTCTTTATCAAATGGATTTCAAATGAAAATAGATGAGTATGAAGCGGATACTTTATCACAGATGCCTATTATTATTAGTACACAGGCAATGAATGTTAATGAAGAGACAATGCAAAAGATGAATGAAAATAGAGATGAGCATGAGAAGTATTCTGATAGTAAGGTTATTTATCCTCGTGAAAACAGTTTAGAGACGATGATGCATTTTAATACTTTAGATAGTGATTATATAGATTATATAGAGAATATGGATAAAGAAAACATTTCTGCTATTAGTTATGAATATGGGACAACTTTAAATGTTGTTACAAGAAAAGCTGATGGTAGTTATGAACTAGTGCCTACTAGTACCAATTATAGTATGTCTACTACATCTATGACTGGTGTTATGGGCTGGAGTTTATATGCAGATACTGTTGATGGTAGGAGTATGTTAGAAGATAATTATGATGTTTTAGCAGGATCTATTGATATAAATACTCTTGGTATTGTAATTGCAGTTAATTCTCATAATGAACTTGATAGTGGTACTTTAGAACAACTTGGTTTTGATACAAGTAGTGATATATCTTTTGATGATATTCTAAATAAAGAATTTAAAGTTATTCCTAATGATATTTATTATGATGAGATTAATGGTTATTTTGTTCCTAGTAATGATTATGAGGCTATGTATAATAATAGTGATGTTATTACAATTAAAGTACAGGCAATTATAAGAGGTAAAGAAGATAAAAACTCTTTAACACAGTCTGGTATATATTATAATTCGGCTTTAGTAGATGAAGTTATTAATAAAAATAAAAATAGTGAGATTGTTAATCGTCAAAAAGAAGTAGATTATAATGTTTTAACAGGACAGCCTTTTGATGAGACAAGTTCAACTGTTACTAAAGATAATATTTTAGGTGTAATTGGTGCTGAAGTTATGCCATCTATCATTTATATATATCCAAAAAATTTTGAGACTAAAGATTATATTACTGATTATTTAGATAATTATAATGAAGAAAAAGATGATAGTGAACAAGTTTTGTATACTGATTATGCCTCTTTGATTAGTACTTTGTCTGGTAGTATTATGGATGCTGTTACTTATGTTTTAATTGCTTTTTCATCTATTTCTCTTGTTGTCTCTTGTATTATGATTGCAATTATTACTTATATTTCTGTACTTGAGAGAACTAAAGAAATTGGTATTTTAAGAGCACTTGGGGCAAGAGGTAAGGATATAACACGTGTATTTAATGCTGAAACCTTTATTATAGGTGTTTGTAGTGGTGTTTTAGGTCTTGTTATAGCATACCTATTAACATTCCCTATTAATTCTTTGATTGAGAGTTTAGCTGATTTACCTAATGTTGCTAACCTTAATCCAATTCATGCAATTATTCTTTTGATAATTAGTGTTTCTTTAACTGTTTTAAGTGGCTTTGTTCCATCTCGTATGGCTAGTAAGAAAGATCCTGTTGTAGCACTTAGAACAGAATAATTTGGGGGCAAAATGAAAGAAAATTTGGTTACAATATGGGACAAACGTAATGAAAAAGCAAGTGGATTGCCTATTTATGATTTATGGTTAGATAATTATTATAACATTCTTGTTAAAAATAAGAAAAATGAGATTTTAGATTTAGGATGCGGTATTGGTTCTGATACTTTATATTTACGTGAAAGAGGCTATAAAGTACTTTCTTGTGATATTTCTAAAGAAGCATTAGAAAATGTAAAAAAATATATATATGAATATAAAGTAAAGCAAATGGATATGACTGAAAGGTTTCCATTTGCTGATGAAAGTTATTATTTAGTTATAGCAGATTTATCTTTACATTATTTTTCTAAAGAAGATACAATTAAAATAATGAAAGAGATTAAAAGAATTTTGAAATTTAATGGGGTATTGTTAGCTAGGGTACATTCTGTAAAAGAATTAGTTAATGAATCTGCAGTTTTAGAAAAGGTAGAAAATAATCTTTATTATCGAAAAAATGAATTGAGAAGATATTTTAGTGATAATGATATTAAGTTTTTCTTTTCTATAATAGGTGATATAGTTTATTCAGAAACGGAGATGTTTCGTAATAATAAATTAAAAATTGTATACGAAGTAATGTGTACAAAAAGATGATGAATTGTTGATATATTTTATAGTCTTTTCCAAAATTAAAAACTTTGCTATAATAAAGTAGTAAAGTTTTTTTGCCGGCTTAGCTCAGTAGGTACGAGCAACTCATTCGTAATGAGTAGGTCAATGGTTCGAGTCCATTAGTCGGCACCATTTAATTGGTCAATGGAGTGTTTATGAATAAAGATGTCATATTAGAATCTGATAATATTTATTATGTTAATGTTTCATATGATTTAATAGATGAACATTTAAAAATACTTAACAATCCAAATATTAAAAAGTTTCTTACGGCAGATTCTAAGCCTTATACTTACGAGGATAGATTTAAACGTGTAAAAAGAGCTTTAGATGGAGATGGATTAATTTTACTGTCATTATTTGAAAAGAAAACTGGTTATTTTATTGGCAATATAGATTTTGATAATATTACTTTAGATTCTGAAATAAAAAATGCAGAGATAGGTGTTACCATTGCAGAAGAGTTTCAAAATAGACATTATGGACAAGAAGCTTTGAAAACTTTTATAGATTATGGTTTTAATGATCTTAATTTAGATGAAATTTATTTGGTTGTATATTCTAATAATTATAGAGCGATTCATTTATATGAAAAATTAGGCTTTGTTCCTTATAAAACAGAAAAAAATGTGGCAATTATAGGTGGAGAAAAAGTTGATGATATATACATGAAATTGCATAAATAATTTATTTTTATTTTATAAATTTTGGTTCTTTGGTTGAAAAAGAAAAGCCCTCATGTTATGATAATAAAGTAAGAATAAAAGGTGGTGCTTATGGATATTGTTATTGAGTTTTTTAGGGATACATTAGATGGCCCTTTTTATATCGCTTGGGTAGTAGTTTTAGTCATTCTTCTTTTTGCTTGTATTGGTTATTTAGCTGAAAAAGGTATAAATAAAAGACATGAAAAGGAAAAATATGCTACTGCAAATGAAAATACGTCTCTTGATGGGACAGTTGTTACGGAACCGGTAAATGAACTTGTTATGGAGTCTTCAGCTCAGGCTACACCTGTTAGTGATGTAGTACCTCCTGTTGTTGAGGCTACTACATCTATGGCTGCATCTACTGTTGTTCCTTCTAATACTTCTCCTGTAAATAGTGTTAATGAAGTACCACAGACAGTTACAGAGGTTACAGCAGCTCCTGTTAATAATACAGTAGTTATGCCCAATGTAGTTACAACGAATGCGGAGCCAGCTACTACTGTAGTTAGTACAAATCCTGCACCAGAAAGTGTTAATAATGTTGTTATTCCAACTATTAATCAAGATGGAGACAATAAAACAGTTTAAAAACAGTTAGGAGAGATGTTATGGTTATTACTGTTACAAGTGTTTTGACAATTATAAGGAAAATTGTCGATATATCAATTGTATGGTTGATGTTTTATATTATTTTAAAGAATATTAGAAATAGTGTTAAACTTACTCTTTTATTTAAAGGGGTAATTATAATTATAGCTTTAAAAATTATTAGTGATTTATGTGGATTTACAACAGTTGGATTAATATTAGAGTATGTTATTATGTATGGACCTTTAGCTTTAATTGTTATTTTTCAGCCTGAAATTAGAAATATTTTAGAACAGCTTGGTAGAAATCAATTGCTAGGGCGACATAAAGTTCTTACTGTTGATGAGAGAGAACATTTGGTTTATCAATTAACACAAACGATGGATTATTTAAGAAAAAATAAAATTGGTGCTTTAATTGTTTTAGAAAGAGATATTAGTCTTGGTAATTATATAGATAAAGCGAAAAAACTTTATGCAGATTTATCAAGTGATTTATTAATTGCTATTTTCTATGAAGGTAATCCTTTACATGATGGTGGTGTTATTATTCAAGGTGATCGGATAACTTGTGCTGGAGCAGTGTTCCCTACTAGTAGTAGTACGAAAATTAATAAGAGACTTGGAACAAGACATAGAGCTGCACTTGGTATTGCCGAAGAGACTGATGCAATTGCATTAGTAGTTTCAGAAGAAACTGGCAGACTTTCAGTTGCTATTAAGGGAGAGCTTTTCTATAATTTGTCAATTGATGATGTTAGAATGATGTTAATAAATGAATTAAAACCTAAGACTAGTAGTGAATATGATGAAGAAGAAATAGAAGAGGAAGAGATATATGAAGAAGATAATTAGAAGTATTGGAAAATTTTTTCGTCATATAGGTGCATTTTTTGACAAATGGTTAATTACTCCTATTACTAAGTTGATTCTTAAAATTGTAGACTTTTCTAAGAGTAATAGTAAAGCCCTTGAAAAGCTTATAGGAAAAAAACAAACTTTGATTGTTATAAGTTTAGTGTTGGCTTTAGCTGTTTTCTTTATTGTTGATAGTGAAGGTAATACATTGATAGATCAATATGCAGAGATTTTATATGATCAGAAAGTCACCGCTACATATAATGAAGAGGCTTATGTTGTTGAAGGGTTACCTGAGGCTGTTGATATAACGTTAGTTGGGCAGAAAAGACATATATTTTTAGCTAAACAATCTCCTAGTGGCGAAGTTACAGTTGATTTAACAGGATTAGGACCTGGACAACATAGAGTGAATCTTAGATATACACAACAGTTAAGTTCTATAGATTATAGAATAGATCCTTCTACGGTTACAGTTACTATTTATGATAAAGTTAGTGAGACAAAAGCACTTACTTATGATATATTACACCAAGATAATTTAGATACTAAATTAAATATAGATAGCGTTGAACTTGATAGAAGTGAAGTTATAGTTAAAGGTGCTGAATATAAATTAGATGAAGTTGCTACTGTTAGAGCTTTAGTTGATGTAGATGATTTCCCTACTCAAGAAGCAGGTGAACTTACTCTTGAAGATGTACCACTTGTTGCATATGATGCTGATGGTAAAGTTGTTGATGTAGAGATAGTTCCTAAAAGTGTAACTGCTAAAGTAACTATTTCATCTCCAAGTAAAGAAGTTCCTATTGAAATTGTTCCTAATGGAGAACTTGCTTTTGGTAAAGCGATAAGATCACTTAGTAGTAATATAGATAGTGTTACTGTTTATGGTAGCCAGGAAGCTTTAGATAGACTTGATTCTTTAGAAGTAGAAGTAGATGTTACAGGACTTGATGAAGATAAAGAATATACTGTTACATTAAAACGTCCTAATGGTATTACTGAGATAAGTGAGAATACAATTACTGTTAATGTAACTCTTGATGATTCTACGACAAGGGAAATTGAAAATATTTCAATCGCAACAGAAAATTTAGATTCGCAGTATAGTGTTCAAGCTCTTTCGGAAGAAGATAGTAGAGTTACAGTAGTAGTTACAGGTAGTAAGTCTATTATTGATAATATAGATCCTTCCATTATTTATGCTTATGTTGATCTTGAAGGTTTAGGTGTTGGTGAGCATGAAGTTGATGTTAAAGTTAGAGGCGATGATGTTAAACTCACTTATACACCTAAGACTAAGAAAGTAAAGGTTCGTATTACTGCTAATTAATATTAAAAGAGATTCATTTTAACATTGAATCTCTTTTTTAATCATGATGGTCTAAATGATCAAAAAGAATGCTTATATCAATTAGACCGGCAATTCCTATTATAATATAAACTAATCTAGCTAGAATTTCATCGCTACCTCCAAATAGAGATGCTACTAAATCTAGTTCAAATAAACCTACTAATGCCCAGTTTATCGCTCCTATTATAATTAGGACTAAGCATATTTTTTTTAATGTTTCCATATTTCCTCCTCTTTTATTTATTACATTCATATAATGGACTAATTTGTTTTATTTTATTCATGAATATTAAATAACTTTTAATAATATAATTAATTAGAATTAAGGATGAGGTGAATTTAATGAAAAAAATTGGCTTAGCTTTGTTAATTTTTTGTTGTTGTTTTGTTACCGGATGTGGAAAAACATCTGAGTCTGATGTTTTATCTGAACTTGATAAAAAAATATCTAATAGTAATGGATATATTATGACAGCGACGCTTGAAGTCTTAAATAATGATGATATATATAATTATGAAGTAGAAACAGCTTATAAGAAAGATGATTATTATAAAATTACACTTACAAATACTTCTAATAATCATGAACAAATTATTTTAAGAAATGATAATGGAGTTTATGTCCAGACACACGAAAGTACGCAACAAAAAAATTTAATAGTTTAAGGTTATATCCACTAAAGGTATGAGAAATCATATCTTTTTATTTTGCATAAAAGGAGGTAGATATTATTAATTATGCAATATTTAGAAGTGAGCCAGTTTATACATTAAATGATTTAGCACAAATTGGATCACATAATAAAAGAGAAAAGAAAGCCTATAATTCTAATCCAAATATTAAATTAGAATTATCTAAAGATAATATTGAGATAGTACCATTACAAGAGAAATATGTTAAAGGTTTTAAAAATAAGGTTAAAGATTATGAAAAGGAACATAATCTTAGAATGAAAACTGAACGACCTGATAGAAGAAAAACATTTAATCAAATGCTTAATAAGTCTAAAAATGTAGTAGCTGATGAATTACTTTTTACAGCAACTCATAAGTTTTTTGATAATATGAGTAAGGAAGATATAA
>CALVKV010000033.1 GCA_944333305.1 uncultured Bacilli bacterium | reverse complement strand
GTAGATATTTCTTTAACTAATGGAGTAGAGAATATTAATCTATCAATTAAAAAGACTTTAAGAGAAAAGACTACTGATAGATATAGTTTTAAAGCTAGAAAAAATGTATTGGCCTTTGACCATGATTTAGTAGTATTAGCAGGAATAGAGCGTTTAAAAAATAAGTTAAATTATACTGATATAGTCTTTAATATGATGCCAGAATATTTTACATTAGGTGAGTTACAGCAAGTTTATGAAGTAATACTTAATAAGAAGTTATTAGATCCAGCTTTTAGAAGAATAATTAAAGATAAAGTAGTTAAAACTGATAAAATGACATCAGGTGAAGGACATAGACCATCTGTATTATTTAAATATAGGAGTGGTAAA
This sequence comes from uncultured Bacilli bacterium, assembly GCA_944333305.1. Next base: position 12,732 of record CALVKV010000033.1, on the reverse strand, counting down.
GTTGATAAAAATAGTTAAAATAAAATTATTTGTTAATGATAATTTAAAGTCAAATAAAATAGCAGATATTGTTAAATCTAAATTAAAAGAAAATGGTTTTAAAATAGTAACTAAAAATTATGATTTAGGAATTGCTATTGGTGGTGATGGTGCTTTTCTAAGGATGGTTAAAGAGAGTAACTTCGATAGTAAATGTTACTATATTGGAATAAATACTGGAACACTTGGGTTTGCCCAAGAGATTAGTTTTGATGAGATAGATACTTTTATTAAGAAACTAGCTATAGGAGAGTTAAAGTGTGATAAAATTGGAGTTGGAGAAATAGAAGTAGAGACTAAGGAAGGTAGTTTTAAACATTTTACTTTAAATGAGATGGTTCTAAGAGAACAAGATCTTAATACTTCTAAATTTAAAGTTCTAATAAATGATGAATTATTAGAAAATTATGTAGGGGATGGTTTGTTAGTATCAACATCATTTGGTTCTACTGCTTATAACCTTAGTTTTGGAGGTTCTATTGTCTATAATACTTTTCATACTCTACAACTTACACCTATCGCTCCATTAAACTCTAAAAGTTATAGAAGTCTTTTAAATTCTTTAATAGTACCTTCTGATAAGATAATATCTATAAGACCAGAAGTAGTTAGTAAAAATATTCTTATTAGTATAGACGGAGATAATTATAGATATAATGATGTAATAAGAGTAGATACTTATATAAGGGATAAAGAAGTTAAAGTACTTAGAATGAATGATTATGATATGATTAAAAAAATTAATGAAAAATTCTTAAAATAATTATATTAAAGATATTTATGTATCTTAACAATATAATTATTTTTTTTAGTCTGTTTAATTTTACCAATATATTTAAATTTACCATACTTTCTAATACTAAAGATATCTTCTTCTTTTAATAGATATGATGGATTAGTTAATACTTCATAGTTTAAAATAACTTCTTTATTCTTAAATTTATCTTTTACTTTATTTCTAGAAGTGTTAGTAATATTTGATACTATAGTATCTATTCTTTCACTTTTGATGATTAATTCTAGTTCTTGATATTTTCTTTTATAATCTTTTAGAGTGTTAATATCTAATTCTTCAAGTTCAATGTAGTTGTTCTTTATCTTATTAAAGTTGGTTAAAAAATAATCTTTCATAGACTCTAATAAATAAAAATAATAGTTATTGTCATCTATTATGATATCTCCAAATACACACTTTTCTATATTTAAAGAGAAGATACTACCTAAAATATCTTGATGTCTAAAAACTTCTTTTGTTATTATTTTAAATAATATTACTTTAGGTAGTGTATCTTTATATAGAATAACTTTTTCAGCTTCTTCAAAAGGTTTAAAAATATTGAACTCATCTTTTTTAAAGTATTTACTAACTTCTTTTATTTCATTAGGTTCTAAAAAGAAAGTAGGTTCACCTCTATTTAATTTATCTATATTCTTTTTTATATTATACATAATTATCCCTTCTTAATTGTTTATTATTTTATCATATATTTCTTTTTTTGAAAAATTAGTGTAAAATGAAATAGTAAAGGTAGTGATAATATGTATGATGTAATAGTAGTAGGAGCAGGGCCTGCAGGTCTTTTCGCTTCCCTTAACCTTGCTCGTAATAGTAAATTAAAGGTATTACTTGTAGATGAAGGAAAGTTTAGTGAAAAAAGAGTTTGTCCAATGAATGCTAAAGGAACAGCATGTGTTAACTGTAATCCTTGTAATATTTTATCAGGTTATGGTGGAGCGGGTACTTTTTCTGATGGTAAACTTAATTTTATTCCTAAGTTAGGAAAAACTGATTTATTTAAGTATATGGAGAAGAGTGATGCCTATAAACTTATTGATGAAGTAGAGTCTATCTTTAATGAGTTTCATATGGATAGTAAGACTTATCCTAGTAATATGGATGAAGCTTTAAAGCTAGATGAGTTAATTGCTAAGGCAGGGGCTAATCTTTTGATTATTAAACAAAAACATTTAGGAAGTGATTATTTACCTAAATATATTGAAAATATGGAAAATGCTTTAAGAAAATTAGGTGTTACTTTACTTGATAATTTTAAATGTACTGATATAAGAAAAGAAGAAGATTATTATGTTGTTTCATCTAAGAATGGAGAATATAAAGCTAGAAATGTTATAGTCGCCCCTGGTAGAACAGGTGCTAAATGGGTTCAAGAGCTTGCAGATAAATATAATATTCCATATACATCTCAAAGTATAGAGATTGGTGTTAGAGTAGAAGTTAGAAAAGAGATACTAAAAGAAATTACAGATATTATCTATGATCCAACAATCTTTATTAAGACAAAGACTTATGATGATGAGATTAGAACTTTTTGTACTAATCCAGGAGGATTTGTAGCGAAAGAGAATTACTATGGATATATATGTGTAAATGGACATGCTCTAAAAGATATTAAATCATCTAATTCTAATTTTGCCTTTATCTCTAAAATTAACTTAACAGAGCCTATTACTAATACTAGAGAATATGGTGAATCTATCGCTAAACTATCTAATACTCTTGGAGGAGGTAAACCTATTTTACAGACTCTTAAAGATTTGAGAAGAGGTAGACGTTCTACTAAAGATAGAATAAAGAAAAATTATGTAGAACCAACTTTAAAAGACTATACAGCAGGAGATTTAGCTTTAGCTTTACCTCATAGAATTATTACTAATATTTTAGAAGGACTTGAAGTCTTAGATAAAATAATACCTGGTGTTAATAATGGAGAGACTCTTCTTTATGGACCAGAGATAAAGTTCTTTAGTAATGAAATTACTACTGATAATAATATGAAAATAGAAAGTGAGAACATTTACTTTATAGGTGATGGTGCTGGTAAAGCCGGTAATATTGTTGCAGCGGCAGCGACAGGTTTAATTGCTTCTAAAAATATAATTGAAAGGAATAAATGATGAAAGAGTATATGAAAGAATATATTAATGAAATTGATAAACTAATTAATGATAATCATAAATTTAGTAATGATGAAATAGATGATTTTCTATTTAAAATGGAATTGTTTCAAAAAGAAAGAGTAATTCATCTAGTAATAACCCTTTCATATGTTTTCTTTACAATACTATTTTTATTCTTAACTAAATATATCTTTATGATGTTTATAATATTCTTTATTTTACTTATATTTGATGGTTTTTATGTATATCATTATTTCTTCTTAGAAAATAGTGTCCAATATATGTATAAACAGTATGATAAAATGAAAAAAAGTAGTATAATTAAAAAGAATAGGAAAGAGGGATAATATGAATTTACAAGGAAAAATTGCAGTAGTAACTGGCGGTGCGATGGGTAATGGTAAAGGTATTGTAGAAAGTTTACTTAAATATGGCGCTTCTGTTGTTATTTTAGATAAAGCTAGTGAACTTACTAATACTGTTAATGAACTTGGTACTAAGGGATATAAAGTCTTAGGTATTAATGTTGATATAAGTAATAAAAACTTATTAATACAAGTCGTTGATATTATTAAAAAGTACTATGATCATATTGATATCTTAGTAAATAATGCTGGTATTTGTAAGTTAGAAACATTTGAAAATATGACTGATGAGTTACGTGACTTACATTTTGATATTAATATTAAAGGTACTTGGAACGTTACTAAGGTATTACTTCCTATGTTAAGAGCAAGTGGAAAAGCTAGTATCATTAATCTATCTAGTGTTACTGGTCCTATGGTTGCAGATTCTGGAGAAGTAGCTTATGCTACTACTAAAGCTGCTCTTGTTGGTTTTACTAAGGCTCTTGCGCGTGAAGAAGTAGATCATAATATTAGAGTTAATGCTATTTTACCTGGATATATTAGAACACCTATGGTTGATGGTATGGCAAAAGAAACTAATGCAAATGATCCTGAAAGCGTAATTAATGGTATTGCTAGTGCTATTCCTATGAAAAGATTAGGAGATCCTAGTGAGTTAGGAGAACTTGCGTGTTTCCTTGCCAGTGATTCATCTAGTTATATAACAGGTACATCTATTGTAATAGATGGAGGTTCTACTTTACCTGAGACTGTTACAATGGGAGTATAACTTATCTGTGAATTGATAAGTTTTTTTCTTGCTATAAATATATTTAGATTATATAATCTAGTTATAAGGTAAGAGAGTGGTGTAATAAAATATGGATGATAATAATAATTTTTTTAGTATGTTTAATACTGAGCAAAAAAAAGAAGATATTAAAGAGGAGCCTAAGAAAGAAAATACAATTCAAAACGATAATGAAAATTTAACTAAAACATCTAATAATTCTGAAAATGTTTCTCAAGTTAATGTCGTTAATAATAATGAAACTATTAATAATCAATCTTCTTCAGTAAAACAGACAGAGATTGTAGAAAATAATAAGCCATTAGATACTAAAGAAGAAAAATACCAAAAAGATGTTGATATAAATAAAGTATTATTTGGAAATGGTAGTGAAGATGAACGTTTACTATCTAGTTATATTGGACCTAACTATGAGAAATTTAAAAGTGGTGGCTTTAATATTTGGGCTGCTATATTTGGAAACTTTTATTTTTTCTACCATAAGATGTATTCAATTGCTTTTATAATAGGAATTATAAATTGTTTGTTAAATATTTTCTTTCCAACTTTTATAAATAATTTTATATTTCAACTTATTGTTTTTTTGTTATATGGAATATTTACTAATCAAGTTTATATGATGTATGCAAAGTCAAGAATAAAAAAATTAAAACAAGAACATAGTGAAATGTCTAGGGAAAATTTGGCTTCTTTGTGTGCAAGAGAGGGAGCAAGTGGTGTAGGTCCTTTAATAGTAGGAATTTTAGTTATGGCTATTATTTCTATTGCTATATATGTTATCTTTGCATTCTTTGGCTTTCCAATAAAAACTGGTGTAGAATCTGTTGATAATATATTTAATAATGTTTCTTCTTTAACTGATAATGGTGAAATAAGTCAAGATAATAATGATAGTGATAATGATTCTAATACTAAAGCAGAAACATTTGATATAGGTGGCGATAGTACAGGATATGAGCAAGTACTAAATGTTCCAGATATTTGGGATGATATTGGTTTAACATTTAATTCTGATTATTCTATTGCCTTTGAGTTTCGTGTTTCTTTTCCTTCTGACTTTGAAAGAGTTAGTGGTTCTCCATATATATATGATTATGTTAAATTCGCTGAAACCAATGATGATTTTTGTAGAATCCTTTTTGTGAAAGCGGAAAATTATGATTCGGTTTCTGCTATCCAAAATGCTTTAATTAATTTTTTATCTTCTAATTCTAATTATTATTATAATTCTGATAGTATGGTTACAAACGATGGTATAGAAGTATCAACTGTAAGATATGATGCTATTGGTAATACTTATTATATATTTTTAATGGGAATTCCTGGGGATAATATATATTTATACGAAGGAATATCTTATGGTAACTTTGATAAGGAACAATGTATGACATATAGTCTTAATATTATTAAAAATGAAATACTTTCATGAAATAATATTTTTAGAATAATAGAATAGAGGTGTGATGAAAAATCATACCTCTATTAAGTGCTTTTATAAATTTACTATATATTTTGCAATAGTATCATTAACTTTTTAAATTATTTTCTAAAATTGATAACATTTCATTTTTCATCTCTTCAGTTGCTTTATTCCAAATTATTTCCATAAATACACCCATACCAGGTAGAGTTACTTCATCTTTAGAATTAATTGATTCTGTTATCGCTTCCTTAATACTTTCCTTATTATCATTCTTAAAATTATTTAAAATATAGTCTTTTATACTCATAAAATCATCTCCTAAACATATCTTTACCAATATTTTTGAATTTATACTATAATTTTTTTAATATTTAATATATAATTTTAGTAGGAGGAGATAATATGTCAACAGGAATGATTATAGGTATTGTAATAGTTGTAATTATCGTTATTTTAGTTATTTGGTATATTGCAACATATAATTCGTTAGTACAACTTAGAAATAGAGTTAAAGATCAGTGGAGTCAAATTGATGTTCAATTAAAAAGAAGAGCAGATTTAATTCCTAATTTAGTAGAAACTGTTAAAGGTTATGCTAAACATGAAAGTTCTACTTTAGATGCAGTTATTAATGCAAGAAATAGTTTTAATACTGCAGGTACTAAAGAAGAAGAGATAAAAGCTAGTGGAGAGTTAACTAATATGTTAAACCGTTTATTTGCACTTGCAGAAGCATATCCAGACCTTAAAGCTAATCAGAACTTTATGTCACTTCAAAATGATTTAAGAGATACTGAAGATAAGATTAGTACAATGAGACAATTTTATAATGATACAGTACTTACTTATAATAATAAAGTGCAAACTATTCCAAGTAATATAGTTGCTAGCATTTCTCATTTTAAAGAAGAAGAATTCTTTGAAATTGAAGAAAAAGATAAAGAAGTACCAAAAGTATCATTTTAAGACTTGCTTTATGCAAGCTTTTTTTTCTAAGGGAGTGAAATTATGGTTAGAACGGTTAAATTAATAATATTATTAGTATTTATATTCATGTTTGCAGTAATACCAAGAATTGAGTCTTTATTTAGTAAAGAACCTACAGAAGTTTTTTTGAGTTATATAGAAATACAAGAAGATGGTTCTATTAAAGTTAAAGAACTTATTAAGATGAGTGGAAATTATAATGGATTAGAACGAGATATTAGATATACTAATTCTAATAGTGAAGCATATAGAGGAGATATAAGTGCTATAGAAGGAAATAGTACTTTATATAACGGGAGTAGTATTAAAGATGTAAGTGTAGGTTCTATTAGTGATGATGGAGAGCTTACTTTTGATGATTTTGATAGAAATGTTAATTATTTTGAAAAAGTCAGATATGCAGATAATGGAAGTGCCGCTCTATACACATATAGCAGTTTTATGGATGAAGTTACTTTAAAACTATTTAATCCTAGTAGTTTAGGTGAAATATTTTATATGGAATATACTGTTACAGATGTAGTTGTTGTTCATGAAGATACAGCAGAACTTGCTTGGAATGCTTTAGGAAATGGTTATAGAGAAAATATAGGGGAGTATGAAGTAAAAGTAGTTTTGCCTAATAGTGATAGTGATTATAGAGTATGGTTACATGGACCTTTGAATGGAGAAATAGAAAGAACTAGTAATAATGAAGCGATAGGTACATTTAACTTTTTAGGAGCTTATAATCCTGTTAGTGTTAGATTAATATTTAATAAAGATTTAGTACCTAATGCTACTAAAACTAGTGGCTTAACTGCAAAAGATGCAATTATAAATTATCAAACAGAGTTAAGTGACAAAGCGAATCTAGAAAGAGAACAAATTCAAAGACAAAATATGACTTTAATAATAGTAAGTAGTATTTGGGCAATAATAGCTATTTCTCTTGCTATTAGTGTTTATTTAAGACAGAAAAAGATGAAGAAAGTTGCCTTTATTATGGAATACTTTAGGGATTTTCCTGCAAGTTATGGCCCTGAAGTATTAGAATATCTTTTAAATGAAAATGTTACAGAGAAGAGTTTGTCTGCTACAATATTAAATCTAATATATAAGAAAGTATTAAAAGTGGAAGTTATTGATAGAAAGTTAAAAGATGATTATAAGTTAGTTTTACAAGAATATGATGAGGCTAATTTAAGTGAAACAGAGAAAATTGCTTTAAAATTAATAATTGATGAGATAGGTAATAGCAAAGAAGTAGTATTATCTAATATTAAGAAACATTGTTCTACTTTAAGTAATGCTAGTAGTTTTATTGATCTTTATAATGATTTTATTACGACTAGTAAAAATTTAGGCAAAAGTGAAAGCTTCTTTACTAAAACGCCAAGGATAGTAGTAGGATTTTCAATTGTATTTAGTCTATTGGGGATAATATTAACATATTTTAGTTTTAATTTAGATTTAGTGTGGTTAGGTATAACTATTATCGTTATTATGATAGTGTTGTTTATCTTTGTAATAACAAGAAAATTTTATACTAAAAAAGGAGTAGAACACTATGCTAAATGGATGGCTCATAAGAGATTTTTAGAAGACTTTAGTAGATTTGATGAAAAAGAATTACCTGAGGTAACTCTTTGGGATAAATATTTGGTTTATGCAATTATTTTAGGATGTGCTGATGAGCTTTCCAAGGAAATGAGTATTAAAATGGCTTCTATGAATAATTTGGGTACTACTTATGGTGATTATGATCCATATTTTACTCATTATCATATTACCACTAATGTTTATACAAGTATTAATAATAGTGTTCATACTGCAGTTTCATCATCACGTTCCTCAATCGCTGCAAGTAGCTCATCAAGTGGTGGTGGCTTTGGCGGTGGCTCTATTGGTGGAGGTGGTTCCTTCGGTGGTGGAGGCGGTGGAGGCCGTTTCTAATCCTCAAGAAAACATAAAATAATTTTAATAATTACATAAGTATTTTCTAAATAACAATAGTGAGTACAATTAGGAAAAATAATAAGCTCACTATTTGTTATTTTTTTGTGCATTAATTTACCATCTTTTAGTGGAGTGTCAATATCTTTTTCACCCCAAAGTATTAGCGTGTTAGTATTAATAGAAGGTAAATACTTAGTTAAATCTAAATTAACAATGTTTTTAAAAGTCTCTCGCATATTTTCATCTAAGGCTTGATAATCACTACTTGAGAACTTATTAAATAGATAAGTTTTAAATTTATGTTTAATCTTTTTAGGTAGATAATTTGCAAGACTTTGTAAAGTCTTATATAACTTTAATCTAAACTTCTTTTTTAAAGTCATTTTAGGCTTAATACCTGCACTATCTATTAATATTAAGTTATTAATAGAAACATTATATTTAGAAGATAGGAGTATGGCAATTCTACCTCCAAATGAATGGGCAATTATATTAGGATTAGATATTTTTAAATCATTAAAGAACTTTATAATCATTTTTGTATAATCATCCATAGTAAGATTATAATTAGGAAATTTAGTTTCTCCAAAACCTGGATAATCTATAATATAAACAGTATAATCTATCTTTAAAATATTTATCATTTCTAAAAAAGTATTTCTAGTTTCTCCCCATCCAGGTAGTATTACAATTACATCTTTAGAGTCCCCATACTTTTGATAAGATAAATTTATATCTTTATAGTCAATAGTCATATTCAACACCTATTATAAGATATGTAAATATTAAGAATTGTTTAATAAAAAAAACAAAAAATTAATTTTGCTTTTTGTTCTGATAATTATATATTAATACTATTTAATATTCTAATGAAGTGATTAGCTTCTCTTAAAACATGATCTGCTAAAAGGGGAACAATTATACTTTTAATTTTACAATTTAGTATTCCTTCTTCACCAGCTATTTTAAAGTTTCTAAAACTAATCGTTTCATTTAAGCTGATATTTTTAAGATTAGGTTGAAAAATTTTAAATTGTTCTAGAATAGCTTCATATTATTTTACATATTTATTGGCTGTTGCAATTAATTCTTTTTCTGTTGGATCAAGTAAACCTCTTATAAACTCAGCATGTTCTTTCATAATGTTGTTCCAAAATAATTCTTGTTCATAAATATAGTTTCTGTCAAATGGTTCTTTCTTTTCTATTTTATTTAGTAAGTTATAATACATTTTTGCTTCATTAATTATATGAGTGATTAACAATGGATAATTTGTTGTATACATTTTACAAGATAAAACATTATTTAATATATTAGTTTTAAAAGAAATTAAGTTTTGAATAAGGGGTAGTGTTCTTCTATTTATATTACTAATACTATTTATTAGTCTTTCATTTATATTAATTATTCCACTTCTTAACTCTATTTGTTTTCTAGTTATATTACTATCGATTTCTATACCTGACAAATTACTTGTTTTCATCTCTGCTTCTAAAGTATTATTAGTAATCATCTCCCCAGCATTTAGAAAATTTTGACTTATATTGTTATTCGCTAGGTCCACTATTCTTGATAGAATCATAGAAAAGTTTTTTTGAAAATCATTTGCTATTCCTTTTAATTCTTTATCTTTTTCCATAAAAGCAGTCTCTAAAAAGAAACTATGTTCTTTCATAATACGGTCAAAGAATAAGTGTAATTCTAAAGATAACCTTACATAATCATTTTGATTCATTTATTTTCCTTCTAATAAAAGTATATGTGTATCAATTATAGAAAATTCATAATACATAAATGTAAATGATTTATAATGGAATGTTATTTTATACTAGTTTTGTTAAGACCTTTTCTTTCTTTTATCTTTTTATAAATATAAGTAATTAATAATGCTCCTAATAATATATAGATAGGCACTTTTAACTTCTTAACAAAATTATCTAAGATAATCCAGTTATTACCTAGGGCATATCCGACATAGATGAAAGCAAAGGTCCAAGGGATACTACCTAAAGTTGTATATATAACAAACTTAAGAAAAGGAACTCTACTTACTCCCATAGGCAAAGATATTAAAGTCCTAATAATAGGAAAGTTTCTTCCAATAAAAGCAGCCCATGGTCCATATTTATTAAACCATTTATCACATTTATCTATGTCTTCTTCTTTCATAAAGAAAAACTTGCCATAAGTCTTTATAAAAGGTCTTCCTCCAAAGTATCCAAAAGCATAAATAATAATGGCACAGAATACACTACCAAGTACTCCTATTAGAAGAGCCATAGAAAAAGAAAAGAAACCTCTACCTGCTAATATTCCTGCTGTTGCAAGAATAAGTTCACTTGGAATAATTATTATAACTGCTTCAAGTACCATACCAATAAACATACCTAAATATCCTAAGTTAGTCATTAATGAAGTAATGTATGAGTCCATATTATCACCTTTAATTAAATATATGTAAAAAATTAATTGTTTATCTCTTAAATATTACGTATAATTTTAGTAAATAATAATACTGAGGTGTTAAACTATGAAAGTTAAACCATTAAGAGTCTTAATTATAGTAACTATATTTATTAGTGTAATGTCTATAGGGTGTGGAATCTTTATTTATAATGATATGAAAGTACGAGAAAATATGTCTAATAGGGTTATAAAGACAAGAGAGTCTTTAGTAAAAGAAGAGGATAAGTTAGTTAGGATTAAAGCTAATTATGGTAGTGTTGTTAAGACTACTAAAGATACTACTCTTTATATAAATGATAATGGAAAGTATTTAGATAGTGGTAGTATAAATGGAGGTAATGTTTTAGAACTTGAAACAATTGATAATATTAGTTTAGATAATCAGTATTTTAAATTATTAGACAGTGAATATTACGTTTCTTATAAAGATGTTATTCCTACTACTGATACTGTTGTTAATAAAAGGTATCTTAATTATGTAGAATTTCCTCTTGAAATTACGACTAAAAAAAATACTGTTTTTTATGATGATAGTTTTAATCAGGTATTTACTTTGGATAGTCCTGTAACTGCTAAAGTAATAGTTAATTTAGATGATTATTATGGTATTTCCTTATTGTCAAGATTAGTATATGTAAAAAAAGAAGATATTGATAATAGTTTAGAAGTTAATACTGATATAGAGAGTGCTCAAAGTATTCCTGCTATACTTTATCATTTTATATATCTAGATGGAGATAGTAGTTGTAACGATATCATTTGTCATAGTGAAGAACAAATAGATTCACATTTTAAGTTTTTAAGTGATAATGATGTTTTTACTTTAAATACTAATGAAGTGTTAAGCTTTATTAAAGGTGAAATTAATCTTCCCAAGAAGTCTATTTTAATTACAATAGATGATGGGGCAAGGGCAGAGAATTTTATTCCCTTTTTAGAAAAGTATCAGTTAAATGCAACTTTATTTTTAGTTAGTTCATGGTATCCTGTTAGTAAGTTTTCGTCTCCTTACTTGGAGATAGCAAGTCATACTCATAATATGCATACAACTGGGGTTTGTCCTACTGGTCAAGGAGGAGGTATTAATTGTTTACCGGAAAGTGAAATCTTAAACGATTTAAAACTTAGTAGAGAAACTTTAAATAATACAAAAGCCTTTTGTTTTCCTTTTTATGAATATAGTGATTATTCTATTAATCTAGTAAAAGAAGCAGGTTTTGAAATGGCTTTTATTGGAGGTTCAACTAAAATAAAAAAGGGAATAGACCCTTATAAAATACCAAGATATCCTATTTTAAGTAGTTTTGGTGTAGATTATATAAGTAATTTAGTATTAGGTTAATATTTACGAAAACTCGTAACTAGTTTATTACATTTTCTCTTGTTATAGAGAAATCAATATGATACTATATTTGTAGGAACATTTAATAGTTGGGTGAGTCTCCTAGAAAGGAGATTGATATTATGAGTAGAAAAGATTTATTAATAGTCTCTTTAATCATAATTATCCTTTTACTTATAAAGTTATTATTTTTAACAATATAAATAAAAGTCACCTAACTCACAACTGTTGAATTAGGTGGCTAACACAAATTATAAATATAAAAATTGTTGGCTCACTCAACATGCGAATATTAAGTGCTCCTCATTTTTTATTTTATGTAAATTTCTTTTACATATTCATAGTATCATAAATATTAATTTTTGTCAAAATTCTATTTTCTTTGACGGAGTCTAAATTTATCGGAAAATAAAAAAGATGAAAGAACTCGTGGTATAATATACCTATAAATAATATAAAA
>CALVKV010000032.1 GCA_944333305.1 uncultured Bacilli bacterium | reverse complement strand
ATCGCTACTCCTATTACTGATGAAAAGACAAAAAAATCTAATAAATTAATAATCGCTTTATCAATTATTGCAGGAGTTATTGTAATAGCATTACTAGCAGTATTCTTTATAATACCTGCTGTAACAGCAGAAAAAGATGTTAAAGTTCCAGATGTTAGTGGTATGACTGTAAGTAAAGCTGAAGATACATTAGAAGATGCAGGACTTACTGTTAATAGTAAAATAGAAGAAGTATCAAGTGAAGATGTTAAGAAAAATAGAATTATTAGAACAGATCCAAGAAGTGGAAGTACAGTTAAAGAAGGAACTCGTGTAACCTTATATAAATCAACAGGTGTAAAGACATATGAACTTGAAAACTATGTTAATATGGATGTTAATGAAGTAAGAGAAACCTTAGAAGATATGGGATTAGAAGTAAAAATAGAAGAGATAGAACCAGATTCTACAACTTGTTCTGTTATTGGTCAAAACCTTGTTATCTCTCAATCACTTGATGAAGGTAGTGAGGTTAAATCAGGAGATGAAATAACCTTAACAATATTACAAAATATTACTTTCCCAGATTGGTACTTACAAACTGAAGATGTTGTAACTAGTTGGGCTAATAATGCATGTGTAACAGTAACAACAGAATATCAAGAAGTAGCAGATCCAAATCAAGTAGGTAAAGTTATAACTCAATCTCGTCCAAATGGTTCTACTGTTAGAAATGGTGATAGTGTAACTATTACTATTGGTAAAGCTGCTCCTAATAACAGTAATGATAATGATGAAGTTGAAATAGATGATAGTAATGAAAACAATAACAATAATAACAACAATGATTCAAATACAAATACAGGGGAACAATAGTTAGGTGAAAAAATGCAAGGACAAATTATTAAAATAAGTAGTAATAGACATGTTGTTAATAGTAATGGGATAAACTATAATACTATTCCAAAAGGTAAATTTAGAAAAGATAAGATAATACCTAAAGTCGGAGATTATGTAGTCTTTAATGAGAAAAGCTTAGTTATAGAAGAAGTGTTACCTAGAAAAAATACTTTTAATAGACCCGTAGTAAGTAATATTGATAGAGCTTTCATCATTACAAGTCTCGTTAATCCTGACTTTTCTTTAGGTTTATTAGATAAATTTATTACTCATATGGAACTTAATAATGTAGATATTGTTATCTGTCTTACTAAAACTGATTTAGTTGATAAAGAAACTTGTGAAAAAATAAAAGAGATAATGGTATATTATACTAATATAGGGTATATAGTAATTACTAATAAAGACTTAGATGAAATAAAGAATCTTATTAAAGATAATACTAATGTCTTTATAGGGCAAACAGGAGCAGGTAAAAGTACTCTTTTAAATAAATTAAATCCTGATTGGAATTTAAAAACAGGAGAAGTATCTCTTGCCCTAGGTAGAGGACGACATACGACTAGAAATGTAGAACTATATGACTTTTTAGACGGTAAAGTCTTAGATACCCCAGGCTTTTCAGCTTTAGATCTTTCTATTTATAAAAAAGAAGATATAAAATATGCTTTTAAAGAATTTTCTAATTACACTTGTCCTTTTAAAGATTGTTCCCATACAAAAGAGGAAGAGTGTAGTATTAAAAAAGCAGTGAATGATGGAGAAATTCTTAAGAGTAGATATGAAAGCTATTTAAAATTCTATGAGGAGGCGATTAAATGATAAGTGCATCTTTTCTAACTAGTAAAGATATCCCCAAAACTTTAACAGAATTAAATGATACAGATGTTGATTTTATCCATGTAGATGTTATGGATGGTAAATATGTAGAAAATAAATCATTACCATTTAAAGAGATGAAGCATATATATAAGTTTACAGATAAAAGATTAGATGTTCATTTAATGGTTGAGTCACCTAGTAAATACATTAAAGATTATGCTAGTTTAAATACTGAATATATATCTATTCATTTAGATACTTTAGAAAATACTATTAGTAATTTAAAATTAATAAAAAGTTATGGAATAAAATCAGGTATCGTTTTAAATCCCGATGATAAAGTATCAGAACTTATCCCTTACTTGCCTTATATTGATTTAATATTAGTAATGGGAGTAATACCTGGTAAAGGTGGACAAAAATTTATAGAATCCACCTCTGATAAATTAAAAGAGTTAAATGTATTAAAAAAAGAATATAAAGAGTTTGCCTTTAAAATAAGTGTAGATGGTGGTGTCACAGATATAATTGCTAAAAGAATAAATAACTTAGTTGATATAATGGTAAGTGGTGCTTATATAACTAATAGTAATGATTACCAAAAGCAAATTAATAGTTTACGCTTTTAAAGTTAAATGTTATAATTAACTTAGAATAGGAGGGAGTTTTATGGATAATAAAGATGATAAAAATATAAATTCTAATAATAAAGAAGAAATTAATAAAGTAGATACTCCACAAGTAATAACTCCAACATCAAATGAAGCTAATAAAGCTAATAAAGCTAATGAAGATAATACAACTAAAGTAGAAGAAACGAAAGAAACTAAAGAAGTAGATAAAAAAGTAATAGAAAATAAAGAACAAATTCCAACTGCTGCTAAAATAGAAGAAAATACTACTGGTAAACAAAAGAAAGGACATCCTGTATTTTTAGTATTACTATTAGTATTCCTTTTCGCTTTCGTATATTTCTTACCAGATATAACAGCATATATTACTGATTATATGAATGAAAAGAATGGAACAAATGAATTAAAAAGCGGTACTATGAATTGTACTTTTAGTAACTCAACTGACAATATAGATTATACGTATGATTTAAGTTTTAAATATGAAAAAAACAGATTAAAGAGTAGTAGAATGACTACAACTAATAGATTAGCAGATACTGCTACAGATAGTAGTATTTTAACAGAAAGAGAAAATTCTTGTGAATTACTTAAAACAGTCTTAGATGAAAATAATATTGGTATGACTGCTGATTGTAGTGTAAGTGCTG
This sequence comes from uncultured Bacilli bacterium, assembly GCA_944333305.1. The sequence goes on along the minus strand of CALVKV010000032.1, from coordinate 10,330 downwards.
CTGTTCAAATAACTACCCAGAATATAGATTATGAAGAATTAGATATGGACTTTATTACTTCTAATATTACTGAGTTTGAAGGATTTTATCCAGAGTATGAATTAAATCAAAGTGTAACTACTATTGAACAAGAACTAGAAAATAGCGGTTATACTTGTGAAAGAAATGAACAATAGAAAGAAGGCAAAGAAATGAAAAAAAGAGCATGTTTACAATATGTTACCTGGGGGGGGGCAGTTTAGTAGAAATTTAGTTACTTTCTTTCATTATGACTTAAAAGAATAGAGGTTAATTCTATTCTTTTTTAGGTATAATAATGAAAGGAGTAAAAGCAATGAAAGATAAGAATAAAAAAGTAACAGTAGTAATTATAAGTGTTTTAATAGTACTAATATTATTATTAGCATTAACTTATGCTTATTTTAGAACAGAGTTATTTGGTAGTGAAGAGATAGTAAAAGTAGGAACATTAGATTTAGTACTAGATGAGACAAGTGAAGGGATAAGTTTAGATAATGCAGTAGGTATAAGTGATAGTGAAGGATTATCTTTAGAAGGCTCTACATTTGAGTTAAGAAACAATGGTAATAAGGCTGTAGATTATACAATTTACTTAGATGATAATACTATAGATGATATTGATATAAGAATAGATGATAAGTATTTAAAGTATAACTTAACTAAAAATAATATAAATAATGGAGCATCTCTATTAACAAGTATAAAAAGTAATTCAAGTAGAGTCTTGGATAGTGGAACCATAGAAGGAGACTCTACTAATAAATATAATTTGAAACTTTGGATAACAGATGAGGTAGATGGTAATTATAGTGGCCAAGTATTTAGTGGAAAGTTAAGAGTAGAAGTAAGCCAAGAAAGAGTAAAACCTAATGAACCAAAATTAGATAATAATATGATTGCTGTTACATATAATGGTACTAACTGGGTTAAAACAGATAAAGATAATAATTGGTATAATTATGATGAATTAAAATGGCCTAATGCTGTAACTGTTAGTAGTGCTACAAGAGATACATATCTAAATGCATCTAATGGAACAGTAATAAATATGGATGATATAGAAACAATGTGGGTATGGATACCTAGGTATAGTTACAGTATAGGAAGTGAAGATGGAACAAATTATTATGGAAAGCAAGGAGAGTATTTAGATAATATACCAACTAGATTATCACCAGGTGAGATAGATATAAAGTTTATTGATACTGATACTAAAGAAAAAGGAAGTGCAAAATACCTAGTAAGTGAAGGAATAAAAGATAACAGTTGGTATACCCCAGATGCTTTTACTTTTGGAGATGTGGAGCTTTCTGGAATATGGGTAGGAAAGTTTGAAACAAGTAGTAGTAATCCTTCTCTTAGTAGTGGTGGAGGCAATACTACTAGTCTAGATCCAATGATAAAACCAAATGTAACAAGTTGGAGGAATATAAATGTAAGTAATGCTTTTAATGTAAGTTTAAAAATGAATGATGAAGGAAATAGATATGGTTTTACTAAAAACATTGATACTCATATGATGAAAAATAGTGAGTGGGCTGCAGTTGCATACCTTTCACAGTCCAAATATGGAAAGTTAGGTAATGTTAAGTTTACTGGTGCTAATAAAGAGATATATCAAAATAAATCAGATCAATATATAACAGGTTGCAGTTATGGTAGCCTTTCTAATGGAAATACAGATTATGGTTGCCAATATAATTATAATGTAGATATAAATGGCACAGGCGCAAGTACAACAGGAAACATCTATGGAGTCTATGATATGAGTGGTGGTTCTGTAGAGTATGTAATGGGTAATTATAATGATGAAGTAGGAAGTAGTGGTTTTGAAATTATGCCAGAGTTAAAGTATTATGATAAATATACAAGTGATATAATAAGTGATGAGTGTAATGGGAACATATGCTTGTCACATGGGTTATCAGAAGTAGATGCTTGGTATAATGATTCTATGACATTAGGTAATAAAACTTCTCCTTGGTTATATAATGGTGGTAGTTATTTTGTAAGTGCAAATGCAGGTATATATTATCATTTTAAATTTTATGGAAATGCACATTATACTACCTCTTTTCGTCTTGTTTTAAGTATTAATAATTAAATATACTTATAGTAAAATTTGACATAAAGAATGTAAATTTCTTGAATTTACTTCTTTTTTTTGATAAAATAAACGTTGAAAAGAATAGATAAGGGCAAAAGATAAAGCTTTTGTATCTTTTTTTTGAAATCTTGAAGGATGTGAAATAATGGCAGTAAAATATGATGATAGTTCAATAAAAATATTAGAAGGATTAGAAGCAGTTAGAAAAAGACCTGGTATGTATATTGGTTCTACTGATAAAAGAGGTCTACACCATTTAGTATGGGAAATTGTTGATAATGCTATAGATGAAGCGATAAATGGTTATGGTAAACATATTATAATAACAATACACTCTGATAAAAGTATTAGTGTAAGCGATGAAGGTCGTGGTGTTCCCGTTGGAATGCATGCATCAGGTAAACCTACTCCTGAAGTTATTTATACTGTACTTCATGCTGGTGGTAAATTTGAAGAGTCTGGTTATAAAGTATCAGGAGGACTTCATGGTGTTGGTGGTAGTGTTGTTAATGCCTTATCTAAATGGATGGAAGTAACTATAAAAAGAGATAAGGGAGAGTACTTTATTCGTTTTAAAGATGGTGGAAAAGTAGATAAACCTTTAAAGAAAATAGGTACTACTAATAAAACAGGTACAACAGTTAGATTTTTACCTGACCCTGAAATATTCTCAACAACAAACTTCTCATATACAACTATTTGTGAAAGAATGCAAGAGTCTGCTTTTCTTCTTAAAGGCTTAACTATTGAAGTACATGATGAAGAAGATGATAGACATGCTAAATTTTGTTATGAAACAGGATTAGTGGCTTTCGTAGAATATCTTAATCAAGATAAAACTACACTACATAATGTTTTAGACTTTGAAGGTGTTAAAAATAAAATAGATGTAGAAATCGCTATGCAATATACTGATACATATCAAGAGAATATTGTATCCTTTGTTAATAATGTTAAAACTAGTGATGGTGGTACTCATGAAGTAGGATTTAAAACAGCTTTAACTCGTGTCTTTAATGACTATGCTAAAGCGAATGGTTTTATTAAAGGTAAAGAGAAAGCCCTTGAAGGTAGTGATGTTAGAGAAGGTTTAACTGCTGTCATTTCCCTAAAAATACCAGAAGACTTGTTACAATTTGAAGGACAAACTAAAGGAAAACTTGGTACTCCTCAAGCTAGAGCGATAGTGGATTCTATTGTTAGTGAGAAATTACAGTTTTATTTAGAAGAGAATAAAGCGATTGCTACTGAGATAATTAATAAATCATTAAAGAGTAAAGTAGCAAGAGAAGCGGCTCGTAAGGCAAGAGAAGAAGCAAGAAAAGGTAAGAGTAAAAATCCAAAAGAGCGAGCTTTGTCAGGAAAACTTACTCCAGCTCAGTCTAAAGATAAGACTAAAAAAGAACTATTCTTAGTAGAGGGAGACTCTGCCGGTGGTTCTGCTAAACAAGGAAGAGATAGAAAATATCAAGCGATACTTCCTTTACGTGGTAAAGTTTTAAATACTGAGAAAGCTAAAGTAGAAGATATCTTAAAAAATGAAGAGATTAATACGATGATTTATACAATAGGAGCAGGATATGGAGCAAACTTTGATATAAATGATTGTGAATATAATAAAGTAATCATCATGAGCGATGCTGATGAAGATGGTGGACATATTCAATGTTTATTATTAACATTCTTCTATCGTTATATGAGACCATTAATAGAAGATGGAAGACTTTATGTAGCACTTCCTCCACTATTTAAAATTCAAAGTGGTAAAAATATAGAGTATGCTTATACTGTAGAAGAGATGAAAGAAAAGTCTAAGGGTAAGAAATGTGAAATCCAAAGATATAAAGGTCTTGGTGAAATGAATGCTGACCAGTTATGTGAGACTACTATGAAACCAGGAACAAGAACTTTAATTAGAGTTAAAATAGAAGATGCACAACTTGCAGAAAAACGTGTCTCTGTTCTTATGGGAGATGATGTCGCACCACGTAAAGAGTGGATAGATGAAAATGTTGAGTTTACTCTAGAAGATGATTATAAGATATAGGAGGTGAAATGATGGCTAAAAAATCTGAAATTAAAGAAGTATTAGAACGTATTTGGGATTATACCCTTGAAGATATAATGGGTGAAAGATTTGGGAGTTATTCTAAATACATTATTCAAGAACGTGCTATCCCTGATGCAAGAGATGGACTAAAACCTGTTCAACGTCGTATTTTATATTCTATGTATAAAGAGAAAAATACTTATGATAAGGGATATCGTAAGAGTGCTAAGACGGTAGGAGACGTTATCGGTAATTATCATCCTCACGGTGATTCATCTATTTATGATGCAATGGTTCGTATGAGTCAGTCTTGGAAAACTAGACTTCCTTATATTGATATGCACGGTAATAATGGTTCTATTGATGGAGATTCTCCTGCTGCTTACCGTTATACAGAAGCACGTCTTTCTAAAATTTCTAATGAAATGTTACGTGATATTAATAAAGATACTGTAGAAATGGCTCCTAACTTCGATGATACAACACTTGAACCTACTGTACTACCTGCAAGATTTCCTGCTTTGTTAGTATACGGTGCCATGGGTATTTCGGCAGGATATGCTACTAATATTCCTCCTCATAATTTAGGAGAAGTAATAGATGCAACAATACATAGAATTGATAATCCTAATTGTTCTTTAGATACTTTAATGAAATATGTTAAAGGACCAGACTTTCCAACTGGTGGTATTGTTGAAGGTATTAAAGGAATAAGAGATGCTTATGAAACAGGTAAGGGTAGAGTTATTATTAGAAGTAAGTATGTTTTTGAAGGTAATTCTTTAGTAATTACAGAGATACCTTTTGAAGTTAATAAAGCTCTACTAGTTAAGAAGATAGATGATATTCGTCTTGATAAAAAAATAGATGGCATTGTTGAAGTTAGAGATGAGTCAGCAGAAGATGTTAGAATTGTTGTTGATTTAAAGAAAACAGCTAACAAAGAATTAATTGTAAATTATTTACTAAAAAATACTGATTTACAAATTAGTTATAACTTTAATATGATTGCCATTGTTAAGAAACGTCCTCGCTTACTTGGTTTAAAAGGGGCACTTGATGCTTTTATTGACCATCAAAAAGAAGTGATTACTCGTCGTAGTCAGTTTGATTTAGATCATGCTAGAAGTGAATTACATATCGTTGAAGGGCTTATTAAATGTCTATCTATTCTTGATGAAGTAATTCGTGTTATTAGAGCAAGTAAAAATAAAACAGATGCTAAAGAGAACTTAGTTAAAGAGTTTGATTTTAGTATGTCACAAGCAGAAGCGATTGTTACATTACAACTATATCGTTTAACTAATACTGATGTAGTGGAATTAGAAGAGAGAATGGCTACTTTAAGAAAAATAATAGATGGCTTAACTGCAATTCTTGGTAATGAAGAAGTGTTAAAGAAAGTTATGAAAGATGAACTACGTAAAGTAAGAAATGAATATGCTCTTCCTCGTCTTACTGAAATAAAAGAGGAGATAACAGAGATAAAAATAGATACGACTGTTATGATACCTAAAGAAGATGTTATTGTTACTTTAAGTAAAGATGGTTATATTAAAAGAACTAGTCTAAAGAGTTATAGTGCCAGTAAAGGTGAAGAGACTACTCTGAAAGAAAATGATTATTTAATAGGTATGTATGAAGCATCTACTTTAGATACCTTACTTGTCTTTACTAATCAAGGTAATTTCTTATTTATACCAGTTCATACTATCTATGATTTAAAATGGAAAGAACTTGGTAAACATGTTAGTAATTTAGTACCTTTAGGAGAAGGAGAAGAAGTAATATCTAGTTTACTTGTTAAAGACTTTAAGAAAGATGTTAATGTTATTATTTCTACTTTAAACGGTATGATTAAAAGAACAAGTCTATCTGACTTTAAGATAACTAGAATAACTAAGCCTAGTAGTTGTATTAAATTAAAAGATGGTGATAGTGTTGTTGATGTTATGTTAGATACTAATCCTGATATCTTTATCGCTACATCTTTAGGTTATGGACTTTGGTTTTCTAAAGAAGAAATACCTATTGTCGGTATAAAAGCTAGTGGAGTTAAAGCTATTAACTTAAAAGATGATACTGTTGTTAGTACAATTAACTTTGATGAAGAGGTTAGTGATTATCTTGCTATTCTTACAGATAAAGGTACAGGTAAGAGAGTTAAATTAAAAGACTTTGAAAAGAGTAGTAGAGCAAGGAGGGGATTAATGACAATAAGAGATGTTAAGACTAATCCATATCATGTTATTAAAGCCTTAATACCTACTAATAGAGACCATATAGGTATTAAAAATGGTGATATAACCCTAATTAAACCAACAGAACTACCTATCACTGATAGATATTCTACAGGTAGTACTATTAATAAAAAAGGACTTACTAATGCTTTCCTTTATAAGACATTAGAAAAGCCTCTTGAAGATACTACTCCTAAGAAAGATCAAGTATCACTTGAAGATATAGATAAAAGATTAATGACAATAGACGACTTTTTAAAGTAAGTCGTCTTTTTTAATCTTTTTCTACATATTATTTATTAGGTGATGTTTTATGTCTAAAGAGAGTTTTAAAAAGTTTATAAAAACTAGACCTGAATTAGCTAAAGCTGTTTTAAATAATAAAACTACTTTTCAAAAACTATATGAAATATATGATATGTATGGAGAAGATAGTAATGTCTTTAATGAGTTCTTAACATCTAAAAAAGAGGTCAAAGAAACAGGTTCTACCTCTTTTAAAGAAATAACAAATTTAATTAGAAATATCGACTTAGACACTGTTCAAAAAAGTGTAAATGGACTTCAGAAAGCTGTAAGCTTAATTAGTGAAATAGTACCTAAAAATAATGATGAATTTTCCCCTAATAATTATGAAGAACGACCAATTAACAAATATTATGAAGACTAATGCAAGTAGAAACAAGATTAAAAATAAAGAGTAATCCTAATCTTTATAGATATCTAAGAGAAAATTCATATTGGTATAAATATCTTAATAGAAGTCCTTTATTTATTAAACAACTAGAAGAAGAAATGAAAGAAAAATATCGCTTAAGACCAAGCGATAAGATTGAGAATATTTCTAACAGTTTAAACTTAATAAAATCATTCTTAGAAGTTATGAGATAGTTTTTAACTATTTCTTTTTAGTTGTTCATCTTTGTTATTAATACTTTTCTTTACATAAGATAAAGCTTTAGTACATTCTCTTGTATCAACAGTAGCTTCATTTGCATTATAAAAACTTAATACTTTATCGACTTCAAGTTCTTTTAATGGTAAAAGTAGACTATCTAAATATATTTTGCCTACTTTTAGATACTCTATATCATCATCTGTTAAATCCTTGTCTTTGTAAGTTAACATAGACATTGCTTCAGATGCAAACTGTATAGCAATGTTTGCGTCCTTAATACCAGTATGCTTCTTAATTACATATCTTTCATAGCCATTAAATCTTTGTGCTAAAACACTACAACTTTTTATAGTTATTCTATTATTTAATATTTCCTTAAAAATATCTTTATATAAGAATAAATATATACTAGTTATGGAATCAGCTGTTGTTTCCTCAATATCATTAGAACCATTTAGCAAAGCTAGAAAAATATCTACATGGTCAAGTGTTAACATCTTATTAGCTTTTAAACCTAAAGGATAAAATTTATAATAAAAATTATTTTTAAAATATTTTAAAAGATCATCACTCCTAATTGAAAAATAATTATAAAGAAAAGATTTTTCATCTTCAGTCGCTCTGTCAAGAAGTTGTATAGACAGTCTATGAATTACTAAATCAAATTCAAAACCATTTAGTATATTGGCATCAAGAGTAGAGTTTACATTGCCATATATAGTCCATAATCTATTAAGAAACTTAAAAGCTAAATCAGGACTAATACTTTTTAACTTATCATCTATAACATTATCAATCATTTCAAGAATACTATTATCTATATCTTTATTAAAAAAGGCATCTTCATATCTGCAATTAAATGCTATTAAGTCGTTTAGTAACTTAAGTTCATCTTGAGTTAAAGCACCACTATATACATATTTATGTATTTGTCCCTTATTATTTCCATTCCATAAACTTTTCATCATTATTCCCCCAACTAACTTTATTATATATTTTATTTTTGTAAAAGAAAAGTAAAATGTGATATATTAATAAAGAAAAGAGGAAATAATATGGATTATAATTTAATTTATCAAGACTTACTTTTTAGTATTAATAATTCTAAGTTGAGTTATGATATAAAAGAATCTTTAAAGTCTATTTATAATGATAAGGACTTAATAGATTCTATTAACAAATATAAAATAACTAAAGATGAATCTCTAATGAAAAAAATATATAATAATGAAAAATTTATGAGATATAAAAAATTAGAAAATGAAACTAATCTCTTAATCATGAAATTAAATAGTATCTTTAAAGAATTAGGTGATAGTAATGAAAATAATTAGTGGTAAATATAAAGGTAGAGTGTTAAAAGGATATACTCTAAAAGGAACAAGACCCACAATGGATAGAGTTAAAGAGTCTTTGTTTGCAACTATTAATGAATATATAGATAATAGTGTTTGCTTAGATCTTTTTGCAGGTAGTGGTAATCTTGGTATAGAAGCTTTAAGTATGGGGGCAAGAGAAGTAATATTTGTAGATAAAGAATATATGGCTTGTAAGACGATTAAAAGTAATTTAGCTATGCTAGATTCTAATATTAATGCCACTGTTTTAAATATAGATTACTTAAAAGCTTTAGATAAACTTTATCCTAAACAGTTTGATATTATCTTTTTAGATCCCCCATATAAAACTGATTATTTAAATAAATCCTTAAAGAAAATAGAAGAGTTAAATATATTAAAGGGAATAGTAGTCTTAGAAAGTGATGATATAGATAAGTTAGACTTTAGTGATTATTATGAAGAACTTAAGACTAAGAAATATGGTGATAAGTATATTAGAATACTAAAAAAGAAAGACTAATCATCTTTCTTTATTTTGAAATAAAATGTTGTTCCTTTATTCTTAGTAGATTTTACTCCATACTCAAAGTTATGTAATAAAAGTATATTTTTAACAATAGATAGACCTAAACCAGTACCATAAACATATCTTTTATGATTCTTTTTACTACGATAATATCTATCAAAGATATGGTCTATTTCTTTTTTATCAATACCTTTGCCACTATCTATAACCATAATAGTGTAGTCTTTATCATCTTCTATTACTTTAATAATAACTTTTTTATCTTCACCTGTATAGTTTAGAGCATTATTAAGTAAATTATATATTACTTGTTCTATTTTCTTTTTATCTGCTTCTATTACTAGTTTATCTATATTACTATGAATAAATTCTATTTTGTATCCGTCTTTAATAACATAGATATTATGTTGTTTTACAATTTTTTCTATTAACTTTATTAAATCAAATTCACTAATATCTAACTTATCTAATTCATTTTCTACTTTCGTTAAAGCTCGAATATCATTAACTAAATTATTAAGACGATTAACTTCTTCAATAATAATATTTAAATTATTTTTACATTTTTCTTTATCATTAATATTAATATCTAAAATTAACTCAGCATAAGCTTTAATCATCGTAAGAGGAGTTTTTAAATCATGAGAGACATTAGCCATTAAATCTTTTTGTAACTCTTCAGTCTTAGATAACTCTTCTTTCATATCATTTAAAGCATCTGTTAAATCTACAAGTTCTTTAATATCACTACCAGAATCAAAACTAGTCTTAAGCTTTCCTTTAGAGATTAATTTAGCAGCTTTAGATATTCTAATAATAGGGTTAGATAGTCTTTTAGAGATAAAGTAGGCAACGACAATACTAAGAAGTAATACAACAATACTTACAATTACTAATTGTTGTTCAATAATACTGATAGTAGAATCTAATGGTATTAAAGATGTAGAAATAAAAATATAAAGATTATTGCTTAATTTAGTAGCAGCCATTATGCTTTTCTCTTTTGTAAAATTATTAACTAAATTATAAGTTTTAGTTTTCTTGTTACTATTAATAAAATTTCTTTTAACTGCTTTACTTCTTAAATTACAATTACTACTATAAGTAGAGTATAGATTATCTCCATTACTATTAGTTAGTTCAATACA
>CALVKV010000031.1 GCA_944333305.1 uncultured Bacilli bacterium | reverse complement strand
TTAGTAGGTACAATTCCTAAAGATATTATAGAAAACTTAATAGGTACTAATCTTTTATATGGTATTACTTATGTAGGACCTACACTAAATACTATATTTAGGTTAATAGTAGATATCTTATATAGTGTTTTCTCTATAGTTATATTTGTCTATGTCTTAAAGATTAAATATTTAGATAGAATTAAAATTAAAGAAGATACTGACAAAGAGATAGTAGAAAAAGTTAAAGAGAAGAGAGTAGAAGAAGTAGAGAAAGTAATTATTAAAGATAGTAGTAATAGTAATTCTTTAACAAGATTACTTGCTAAGATAATTATTTATATTATTAAGTTCTTTGTAGTATTATTTCTTTTCGCTCCCCTTATATGTATAGTAGTACTTGCTGTTATGTTAGGCTTTGAAGTATTATTTGTTATTAAAGGACTTCCTTTAATAGGAGTACTTTTATGGACTATTGCAGGTATAATAATCAGTGCTTTATGTTTTGAAGTGCCTCTTAACTTTGTTATAAACCATAAGAATAACTATAAAAGAGTAATGATTACACTACTTATATCTCTAATAATAATTATTATAGGTTCCATCATCTTTGCCTTTGAATTCTTCTCTTTAACTTATGTAGATAGTTTACCTAAAGATGTAAATACTAAAGAGATAAGAGAAACACTTCCTATGGCAAGTGATTTTAAGACTATAGGATATTACTATAATGATATAGAGTATGTAGTAGATGATAGTCTAACAGATAAAGTAGAGGTAGATGTTACTTATTATGATTACTTAATAAATAATAATATAGAAATAGAAGTACATAATAATAATTTATTAGTCTATATGGATAGTCCTAAAGAATTTAGTTTTAAGGACGCTTTAGATAAAGTAAGTGATGATATTAAAGAGGGTAAGATTTACAATTATGATAAGTTAAATGAATATAAAGTTACTATTAAGACAAGTAGTAATAATATTAATATAATAAAAAATAATAATAAAGAATTCTTTAATGAAAATAATTCCTAGTTAAGTTTAGGAATTATTTTTTCATGCTTATAGTTTATTGTTACAAGGCTAGAGATACTATCTAATACTTCTTTAGTAGTCTCTATTATATAAGTACAGGTTTCTTCATATGATTTACTTTTTATAATACTATCTTTAAGTAAGTAGTTAATCTCTTTTTCTTTAGAGTAATTAAAGGTAATAGATGCCTCTATTCCTTTAATTAATTCTACTAAAGTAGATTTATTAATAACTTCTTTACAGGTATTAGAATAAGCTCTAATAAGGCCTCCTGGGCCTAGTTTAATACCACCAAAGTATCTAATAACAACTACTAAGACATTTACTAAATCTTCACTTTCTATTACCTTTAAAATAGGTACTCCTGCTGTTTTATTAGGCTCACCATCATCACTGAAACCTTTATCATTAATCAATGTAAAAGCATAACAATAATGAGTAGCATTATTATATTTATCTTTTAAGTCTTTTAAAATATTTCTAATATCATCTTTAGATTCAACATGTTTAATTATTCCTATAAATTTAGAGTTTTTAATAGTTATTTCAAATGTTTCTTCATTTATAATACTTTTCATAATTTATCTCTAGCTTTCTTTAAATTTTATTATAACTTATTTTACAATTAAAAGAAGTAAAATGCAAACATGGTACTTGTATTACTGCTATTAATTGATGTATAATCAAAATAAGTAAGATATAGGTAATTATACATGGTGTATGATTTCTATAAAAAAGTATATGCTAAATTAATAGGAGTGAATCTAATGAAAAAACTATTTTTAGAAACAAGTTTTAGTAAGATATATATGCTAGGCGTAATATTAATTTCTTTATTAATATTAGGAGGATACTTTTCTTATGCTATGTTTACAGTATCAAAAGAGAAGAGTAATGCCGTAAGTATTGTAACAGGTAACTTAGAATATAATTTACAAGTAGATGGGGAAGAAAGTAATGTTTTATCTGTACCAGCAAATACAACAGAAGAGTTTAGTGTAACTTTAAGTAATCCAAATAATAGAGTTGCAAGATTTAATTTCTATTATGAAGGAAGTCTACCTAGTGATGTAACAGTAGGGTATGTTGCAGATGAAGGATTAAATATTCCTCCAGCAGCAGTAGGAATAAACTTAGAAACAAGTGGTGCTAGTGGTTCTAGTAATACTTATACAATAAGAATATCAAATAATTCTAATAGTAGTGTAACAATAAATTTAGGAGTCGGGGTAGGACTTGATTATAATGATTTAAGTCTACCTAGTAATGGACATTTATTTGAAGAAGCTCCAAAAGATACAGTAGTAGATTTTGTTTTATCGGATCAAGGACCTAATGGAGACACGTATGATGATGGAACAGATACCTTTATAACAGGAACTGACCCTAATAATTACATCTGGTATAGTGGAAAGTTATGGAGAGCGGTATCTGTTAATAATGAGGCAAAGACAACTAAATTAGTTACTCAGTGGGATATAAGTGCTATTCCATATAATGCAAGTAGAAATACAGCTTTTGAAGATAGTCATATGGAAATGTGGTTAAATGATACTTCTGTAGATGGATTCTTAGGAAATTTAAGAGATTATGAGAAGTTCATTGTAACAGATGCGACATGGGATGCGACATTAGATGCAACTAGTTTAGGAAGTATACAAAGACCAAATGGAACAACAACTGTAACGGCTTCGGTAGGGTTGTTAAATATGTATGAGTATCAGTCTAGTTATCATGGAACAACTTATAGTAATGGATATTTAAATAATGGGCTTTACTTTTGGACATTAACACCATATAGTACGTCCTACGTGCGTGTTGTCCACCGCACCGGCAGCGCGCGCAGCAACGATCCGACCAGCGCGCGCGGTGTCCGCCCATCTATAAATCTAAAATCTAGCGTCAAAATCGTAAATGGTAATGGAACAATAGATAACCCATATCGCTTAGAAGGAGATAATGATACTGATTTATCAGGAACTATGTTAAATACAAGATATAGTGGTGAATATATAACTTTTGGAACAGGAGAAAATACTTTATATAGAATAGTAAGTCATGAGACTAGTGGTTTAACAAAAATAACTAGTGCAGAACCATTAAAGAGTGGAGGAAGTTTCATAACAAGTGCATTAGGAAATTATTTGTATTCTAGTACAACAACAATGGGAACATTCTTAAATAGGACATATCTAACAGATTATGTAGGAAATACATATAGTAATATGATAGAAGATAGTACAACTTGGTATTTAGGAACTGTAGGTAGTGGTGCAAATTACAGATTGGCAAAATATACAGATACTAATATGAGTGGTCTAACTAGTTCAACAACAAATGCTAAAGTAGGATTACTACGAATGGGAGAATTGATGTCAGGGCAATTTGAAAGATATACAGTTAAAGGAGGAAGTTCTAGTACAGGTTTAACAACATCTTATTGGACATTGACCCCATATAGTGCGGCCAACGTGCGTTACGTCTACTACGACGGCGACACGGGCTACAGCACTCCGACCAACGCGAACGGTGTCCGCCCATTAGTAAATCTAAAATCTAACGTCGTTATAACTGGAGGAACCGGAACAAAACAAGACCCATTTACGATAGAATTACAATAAAATATTAAACTGATAAGTATGTTTTTTATCATATTTATCAGTTTTTTCTTTAAAAATAAAAGATAAATGCTATAATAATATTAGTTTGGTAGGAAAGGCTGTGATATCTTATGGATTTTACTTTTAATAGCAAAGAGGAGTTGTATCAAATGATCGAACCAGCACTTGATGCTAAAAAAAGTGAACTTGATAGACTTGGATACCGTTATATTCATAAAAATGATGTCTGGAATTATTTAATTCTTACTAAATGGTCTAAAGCTCATAATTTGGAATTAAGTGATATAGTTAGTGATATCTTAAATTGTGATAATAAACTATTAGATAAATATCTTAAAGATAGTCTTTCTACTAGAAAAGAGAACCTAGAAATAATATAAAACATTATAAAAGAAGTATATTTGGAGGTGTAGTAAACAATGAAGAAAGAAAAGAAAGTTAAAGAAAAAAAGATAAAAAAAGAAAGAAAAAAGATGGTTCCTGAAAAGAAGAAAATGTTAGGCAAAACAGCTATCTTAGTAGTAATTGCTGCTATTGTTTGCTTCTTAATAGTGCCATTATTTAAATCATTAAACTTTGGACTAGACTTACAAGGAGGCTTTGAAATACTTTATGAAGTTAGTCCTATTGATGGTAGTGAAATGAATAGTGATATATTAAACGCTACTTACAGGAGTATGCTTAAACGTATTGATACTTTAGGTGTCAGTGAGCCAGAAATTACTCTAGAAGGTGATAATAGAATCAGAGTAAAACTAGCAGGTGTTACTAATAAAGAAGAAGCACGAGATACCCTATCTACGGTTGCTACTTTAACATTTAGAGATAGTGAAGATAATTTATTAATGACTAGTGATGTCTTAGACGCAGGTGGTGCTAGACTTACAACAGATTCAAGTGGTAGACCTGCTGTTAGTCTTGCTGTTAAAGATAAAGATACATTCTATAAAGTAACTAATGCTGTTAAAGATTACGAAAATAATGTTATTGTTATCTGGCTAGATTACAACGAAATGACAGATTCTTATGCTAGTGAAGGAAGTATGTGTGGAACAGACGAGAGTAATTGTATAAGTGCTGCTACTGTTAGTGAAGGCTTTGCTAGCGATGTTATTATTCAAGGTAGCTTTAGTGAAGAGGAAGCCAGTAATTTAGTTGATTTAATTAACTCTGGAAGCTTACCTGCTAAACTAACAGAAGTATCTAGTAAAACAGTAGGAGCTAGTTTTGGAGACGCAACTCTTACTATGACAATGTATGCAGGAATTGCTGGTGTTCTTGCTATTATAATTCTTTTAATAGGTATTTATAATTTTGCTGGTATCATTTCAGCAGTATCGATACTTTTATATACCTTATTTGTCTTTGCGGCCTTTTGGCTAGTAGGTGGAGTCTTAACTCTTCCTGGAATAGCTGCTTTAATACTTGGTATTGGTATGGCTGTTGATGCTAACGTCTTAACATATTCTCGTATTAAAGAAGAACTACTTAAAGGAAGAAGTTTAGAAACAGCTTTCAAAAATGGTAGTAAAGCAAGCTTTGGAACGATCCTTGATGCTAACCTTACAACATTACTAGTTGCCATTATAATGTTCTATTTAGGAGAATCTAGTGTTAAAGGTTTTGCTACTATGCTTATCATTAATATTATTGTAACAATGATTACAATGGTAGGTATTACTAGAATATTAATGAAAATGTTTGTTAAAACTAAATATTTTGATAATAAATTAAATCTCTTTATTGGTGTTCACGAAGAAAATATTAAACAAGATGAGAAAAAGAAGACTTATAATTATTTAGGACTTAGTAAATTCTTTGCAGCCTTCAGTCTAATTGTTATACTTGCATCAGTCGTTATGTTTGCTTTTAAAGGAATGAATCTTGGTATTGATTTTAGGGCAGGTAGCGATATTACTCTTGCTACTACGGAAATATCTCTAAAAGATTTAAAAAGTGATTTAAAAGAGTTAGACTTAGATGAAGTAAGCATTGATATTACTAGTAGTGAAACTGATATTAGAGTAAGTGATGAATTAAAAGAAAACGAAGTTGATGAGGTAGAAAGTTATTTCCTTGAAAAATATAATACTAGTGTTGATATTGGTGTTGTCTCTAACGTTGTTAAACAAGATCTAATTAAAAATGCTATATTCTCTATCGTTATCTCTTTGATTGGTATAATTTTATATATTACCTTTAGATTCAAATTCAGTTATGGTATTTCATCAGTTATTTGTCTAGTACATGATGCTCTTATGATGGTAGCTTCTGTTATTCTTTTAAGAGTAGAAGTAAATTCAATGTTTATAGCAGCAGTACTTGCTATCATAGGTTATTCAATTAATAATACAATCGTTGTCTTTGATAGAGTCCGTGAGAATTTAAGAAAGAAAGATAAAGATAATCTAAGTAAAGATGAACTTAAAGAAGTAGTTAATGTTAGTATTAAAGATACAATGTCTAGAAGTATTTATACATCTCTAACAACACTTCTTCCAGTACTAGCCTTACTAATAATGGGTAGTAGAGAAATATTAACCTTTAATGTTGCCATGATAGTAGGCCTAATCGCTGGTACTTATTCATCATTACTACTAGCAGGAAGTTTATATGTTTTCTTTGCAAGTAAAAAAAGAAAACATAATAAAAAGAAAAAAGTAGTTAAAGAAGTGAGTGAAAAGACTATTAAAGGTATAAATGATTAAATATAAGTAGAAAGAGGGGTGTGTTCTAATGAAAAAGGATTTAATTACCATAGATGATTTAATGGAAAAAATAGATGAATATATCAAAGACCCTAAAGAAAGAGAAAAAATATTAGATGCTTATTATTATGCAAAAGAAAAGCATAAAGGACAGTATCGCAAAAGTGGGGAGGAATACATTATTCATCCCCTTAATGTTGCTTTAATTCTTACTTCAATTTATGCAGATAGTGAATGCTTAGTAGCAGCTTTACTTCATGATGTAATAGAAGATTGTGATGTTGATATAGAAGAATTTAAAGAGAAGTTTGGGCTTACTGTCTACAAATTAGTAGATGGTGTTACTAAATTAGGTAGACTTCATTTTTCTACAGATAATGAATATTTAGTAGAGTATTATAAAAAAATAATAGTAGGAATGAGTGAAGATGTTAGAGTTATTATTGTAAAACTTGCAGATCGCTTACATAATATGAGAACTTTATGGGCAACTCCCGTTGAAAAACAAAAGAAAAAGTCTAAAGAAGTTCTTGAGATATTTGCACCACTTGCTCATCACTTAGGAATACATAAAATTAAAAGTGAGCTTGAAGATTTATCTCTTCGTTATTTAAAACCAACTGTTTTTTATGATATTGCCGATAAACTTAATAAGACTAAAGCAGAACGTGACACAACAGTTTATGAGATGCAAGAAGAAGTTACAGAACTACTAAATGAACATCACATCCCTCATCAAATTAAAGGCCGTGCTAAAAGTATCTATAGTATTTATAATAAACTTGATAAAGGTAAAAAATTCAGTGATATTTATGATCTATTAGCACTACGTATTTTGGTTGATACAGAACAAGATTGTTACTTAGTTCTTGGTCTAATTCATTCTAAGTTTAGACCTTTACCTAAAAGATTTAAAGACTATATCGCTATGCCTAAACCAAATATGTATCAGTCATTACATACAACTGTTTTTGGAATAGATGGCTATTTATTTGAAATTCAAATTAGAACTTATGAAATGGATGAAGTAGCAGAAAATGGTATTGCATCTCACTGGGCCTATAAAGAAAATGGTGGTAGTAAGAGAACCGCTAACTTACAATCTACCACTACCCAAAAGCTTCAGTTTTTTAAAGAAATTATGGAACTTGAAAATGATAAGATGAGTAGTGAAGAGTTTGTTACTTCTGTAAAAGATGAAGTCTTAAATAATAATATCTATGTTTTTACCCCTAAAGGAGATGTTATTGAACTACCTCGTGGTGCCACACCGCTTGACTTTGCTTATAAAGTTCACAGTAAAGTAGGGGAGACAACAGTAGGAGCGATTGTAAATGGTAGTATCGTACCTTTAGACTATGAATTAAAAAGTAATGATATTATTAAAATTAATACTAATAAAAGTGCTCATCCTTCTAAAGAGTGGTTAAATATAGTTAAAACTACTGGGGCTCGTAATAAGATAAAAAGTTACTTTAGTAAGAGCGAGAAAGAAGTCCTAATAGAACGTGGTAAAGAATATTTAGAAAAAGAATTAAGAAAAAGAAAGATAGCAATTAGTGATTTTTATCTTGAGGATAATCTTAAAAACGTCTATAAAATTCTAAAAATAGATAACTTAGACGATTTATATTATGATATAGGTAGTAATAAACATACACCTAATAATGTCATAAATATAAACTTCGGTGAAAAAGAAGAAGAAAAACCTAAGTTATTAAAAAATATTGTCAAAATAAATGATAATGCTTCTGACATAATAGTTGATGGAATAGACAAAATAAAAGTAAGTATAGCCTCATGTTGCAAACCTGTTCATGGTGATGATATTGTTGGCTATATTACAAGAGGTAATGGTATAACCATCCATAGAAGTAATTGCCATAACCTTGCTAGTATGGATGATAGATGTATTAAAGTATCTTGGGATGATAAGCCTTCTAATAAGTATTATAGTGATTTATTAATCAGAACTAATACCCTAGATAATAAACTTGCTGATATTATCCAAGCGACTAGTAAGATCTCTGTTAATATTACTAGCATTAAAACAATATCTAGAGATGAATATGCAACATATGAGATGGAAGTTGCTGTTAATGATATAAATCACTTAACAAAATTACTACTAGATTTAAAGAATTTACCATATATTACAAGTGTAGAGAGGTTGATAATGTGAGAGTTTTAGTTCAAAGATGTAGTCATGCAAAATGCGTTGTTAATAATAAAAATATAAATGAAATAGATAATGGCTTAATAATTTTAGTTGGTTTTACCGATAGTGATAATAAAGACACTATTCTTAAAATGGTCAATAAAGTAATTAACTTAAGAATTTTTCCAGATAAAGATGGAGTAATGAACTTATCTATTTTAGATACTAAAGGTTCTATTTTATCAATTTCTCAATTTACTCTTTATGCTGATACTACTAAAGGTAATAGGCCTAGCTATATTAAAGCGATGAAAGGTGATAAAGCTAAACTCTTATATGAGTATTTTAATAAATGTTTAAGCGAATATGTTCCTTGCTTTGGTGGTGCTTTTGGAGAGGACATGGAAATATCCCTAACTAATATGGGGCCTACTACAATTATGTTGGAGAGATAATTATGTACAAGAATAGAATAAATTATAAATTATTAAATTTTTTAATTCTTATGGGACTTTTATATATTATAGTTACTAATATAGGAACCTGGTTCAGTATTTTTTCATCTGTTATTAGCATTTGTATGCCGTTCCTTATTGCTTTTGCTATTTCCTATGCTCTTAACCCTGTAGTTAGAAAGTTAGTTTCTAAAGGAGTTAGAAAACCTTTAGCTGTTACAATAGTTGTAATAGCAGTAACTACTATCATAATAGCTTTATTAGTTATAACTCTTCCGCTTTTATATAATCAACTTGTAACCTTTGCTACTAATTTTGGTAAAGTTATAGAAGATGTCGGTGATAAATTTAATATAAATTTGGATTTTATAACTGATAGCAGTAATGGTTACTTAGAAAGTATTATTGATAGCTTAGGGACTTTTTTAAGAGATGGATCTATTGATATAGTAGGTAAGACTGCTTCTTTCTTAGGTAAAGTTATAATTACGTTTGTTGTGTCTATTTATTTTCTAGCTTATATGGATAAAATAAGAGAAGTAGTTGCTAATTTTCTAAAACAAGTAAAATATAAATATTTCCGCTATGTTAAAGCTTTAGATACAGAACTTAGTAATTATTTAAGAGGCCTTTTGACCTTTATGATCATTCAGTTCTTTGAATATTCTATCGTCTTTTTAATAGTAGGACATCCTAACTGGTTCTTATTTGGCGTTTTAGCATCTCTTACTACTGTAATTCCTTATTTTGGAGGTTTAATTACCAATCTACTAGCTTTATTAACCGCGTCTGTTATAAGCCCTAATTTATTTATTGCCACTTTAATTATCTGTTTAATCTTCCCACAATTAGATGGCTATATAATTTCTCCTAGAGTATATGGTAAGACAAATAATGTAAACCCACTAATTACTATTATGATGGTATCTATTGGTGGAACTGTAGGTGGACCACTTGGAATTATCATTGCTTTACCTACATATATCTTAATATCAGCAAGTTATAGATTCTTTAAATCAGATATTAAAAAAGGTGTAAAAAAAGTAAAGGCAGAGTTAAGTTAGTGTAAAAATATAGTGTCAAGTTGAAAAAAATAACTATTTATGCTAAAATTATAAATGGCTAGTTAAAAAAAGAAAGTGGTGTTTGAATATAAATATGAGAACATTTTATCCAAATGAGGAGTTTAACAATATAATAATGCCAATTGTAAGCAATAGCGAATACCAAAAAACAAAAGACTGTGTTCATCATGGCATGGATAGATATAGTCATATGATGCGCGTTGCTTATTATTCATATAGAATAACTAAGTTTTGTCATTTAAATTATGTTTCTACTACAAAAGGAGCAATTTTACATGATTTCTTTTTAGATGATTATGATGAGAAAAAAGCTCATATGCTAGTAAATCATCCTAAAATAGCTTTAGAAAATTCTTTAAAGTATTTTGATTTAAATGACTTAGAGCAAGATATTATTAAGGCACATATGTTTCCTGTTGGTAAGACTATACCAAAATATTTAGAAAGTTGGATAGTTACATTAGTAGATGATTTTGCTTGCTTCTATGAAAGAAGTTATGTTCTAAAGGAAAATATGTCTGTCGCTTGTAGCATGGTTATTTTATTATTCATGGTATTTTTCAAGAGATGGTGAAGTATATGAATATAAAAGATTTGTTAGATAGTAAAGTTAATAATATATCTATAGATGAAGAGTTTACTATTCCTAAAGAAGATTATGCTAATACCGATATAATAGATTTGCAGGAAGTTAAAGTTATTGGTAATTTAACATATCCTAGCGATGATAATTTATTTCTAGAAGCTGATTGTTCTGGCATTATGAAATTAAATGATTCTGTTAGTTTAGAACCTGTAGATTATAAATTTTCTTTCAAAATTAATGAAAATGTGAGTGAAAAATTAGAAAAAGATAAATTTAGTCTTGATATTATTAGCATTTTATGGGAAAATATAGTACTAGAGATCCCTATTCGCTATAGCGAAGTTACTGATTATAAAGATTTAACTGGGGATGGTTGGAGAGTTATTAGTGAAGATGATGTAAAAGATACTAATACTAATAATCCATTTAAAGATTTATTAAACGAAATAGAGAAGGAGTGATATAATGTTAAAGTTAGATATTCAAATGTTTGCCGTTCCTTTTAGAAAGGTATCTAAAACAAGAAAAAGAATGCGTAGAAGTCATAATGCAATTGACGTACCAGGAATGATTAAATGTCCAAACTGTGGTGAAATGATTAAAGCACATCGTGTTTGCCCTAAATGTGGTAGTTATAAAGGTAAAACAGTTGTAGATATGACAAAGAAAGAAGAGGCTTAATAAAGTCTTTTTTTGTTGTTATTTTTCTTCTTTTGTGATAGTATATAGAAACAGAAAAGAGGAAGAGTTATGAAAGTAATTAGAAAAGAAGATAGGAAGAGCTCTAAATATATAATAAAATTTGATGTAGAAAAAGGAACTATTCAAAAAAATACTAGAAAAAATGCTTCTGCTGTTGAGATAACTACAGAAGACTAT
Organism: uncultured Bacilli bacterium; assembly: GCA_944333305.1. The sequence continues at coordinate 1,978 of CALVKV010000031.1, read as the reverse complement.
GATAATTTAGTAGTTTATATGGCTGATGGTTCTAAGCCTAGGTATACTAATGTAGAAGAAAATAAGGTAAGACTATTAGAATTAAGATATCAGCAATTTAAAAGTAATAGGGAGTATTTAACAAAATTGCAAACTAATAAAGGGCTCTTTAATGCTCTTTTGGGGGTGGGGACATTTTTTTCTATATGTATTTCTCTTGGTACAGGTTCACTTCCAATTATTTTACAATGGTCTATTATTACTATAGCTTTAGCATATACTTCTGCTACTATTGTTAATAAAGTAATAAATAGTAAAATAAATGATATAAAAAAATATGCTTTGTTTTTTGAAAATGAAGATATATTTAAAGACGTAGATTTAGATGATGCTAATACTTTAGAAAGAGTTAAAAGTAAAGACAAAGCAGTAATTGCAGAAATAAAACAAGAAAAAGATAAAGAGAATGAAAAACCATATTTAGATAATAATAGTATTGATGGCCTATCTTTTGATACTTTAGCAAAGATAATAGATAATGTAAAAAGAGATGACTATCTAGGTTTAGTTAGTACTGATGAGGAAGTTAAAGGTAATACTGAGTCTAAAGGCAAATCTTATGTAAAAAAATAAAATTTTTATTGCTATTTATATTTTTTTGTGGTAAAATATAGAATCAGAAAAGAGGGGAAACATTATGAAGGTAATTAGAAAAGAAGACAAAAATAGTGATACATATATACTTAAATTTAATGTGCAAGGAAATAATATTTTAGTCCATAAAGCCAATGGTTCAATTGATAGGAAAATTAATACGAAAAAAGAAAAGATAGAATTATTAAGAAAGATGTCAATACAACAGGAAATAAATGCAACCCACGAAAGATTACTAAAACGAAAATATAATGATGAACATACTAAAACTTCCAAAGGAGGTTATTTATCAGCAGTTTCACTCCTTTTAAGTGCTTTTGTATTAACTAATTCTAATTATACTACAGTATATGATATTGTTAGATTTATTCCTTTAATGTCAATACCTTTTATAGTTACTGTTGGTCATGCAATTATTACAAAAAAAACTTTAAGTAAATTAGAAGAAATTGAAAAAAATAATTATTTAATTGAAAATGAAGAAGTACTAAATAAAGCAGATTTAGAAAATGAAAATATATTAGAAAATGTTAAAGATAAAGATAGATCAGCAATTGCTGAAATAAAACAAGAAAAAGATAGTCAGAATGATAAGCATTATTTTGATATTAATAGTATTGATGGCCTATCTTTAGCTGCTTTAAGAGAGATAAAAGCTAATATAGCAAGTTTAGGTTTATCTCCTACTAAAGAAGAAGTTAAAGACGTTGAATCTAAAGGAACCACTTTTGTAAAAAAATAAAAAAGTATAAATTTAGTGAATTGACCTAAAATTAAGGTATGAAAAATGTGAAATGATAGGATGAAATTAATAAATTGTCCTATCATTTTTAAGTGAATTTAAAAAATGCTCTTTTGATTAATGTTTCTTCATGTGATAGATTGAAATCACTTTTCGAAAAGTAAATCTAAAAATGAAGGAGGAATATATGGAACAAAAAGATAATTTCATTAGTCTGCTTTCCGATACAACTTTTAAATATATGTTTAAGAATGAAGAGTATAGACCATTTTTTGAAAGATTAATAAAATTAACAACCAATATAGATATAAAAGAATATGAACTATATGATAATGAAATAAATAGTGGTTCAAAAGGAAGAGATTATAGACTAGATATACTGTTAAAGAAAGAAAAAGATTTTATAATAATCGAGATGAATAGTAGTGTTGATACAAGATCAATATTAAATAATAGACAGTATTGATAATGTCAAGATAAAAATGTAGTTTTTGGCTAAAATAATTATGTAGGAAAAACTACATTTGAGTGTGTAAGGGAATCTGTGTAAATGAGATATCTCCATGATTAGAAGTAAGTATAAATTCTTACTTCTTTTGCTAT
>CALVKV010000030.1 GCA_944333305.1 uncultured Bacilli bacterium | reverse complement strand
GTCAAGAAAAGAAAAAGACTTAAGTAAAATACTTAAATCTAATCTAATATATTCTTTAAGACTATTGTCTTTGTTCTACTCATTTCTTTTAGAGTTGTAGATATTCCTTCGTTACCAATACCTGAATGTTTCCAACCACCAAATGGCATTTCAGCAGCACGGAAGAAACTTGCTCCATTGATAACTGCTCCTCCTACTTCAAGAGCATTAGCAACTTTGAAAGCTGTTTTCATATCACGAGTCATAATATTTCCACATAGTCCATAACTACTTTGATTAGCTATTTCAATGGCTTCTTCAACAGTATCAAAGCTACAAACAGGAATAACTGGGCCAAAGATTTCCATATCTTTCATAACATCCATATCACGTGTAACATTATCTAGGACTGTTGGTTCTAGGAAAGCTCCATTTCTACGTCCTCCGTAAACAAGTTTAGCTCCTTGTTCAAGTGTCTTTTTAATTTGATCTTGAACTCTTATTGCTGCTTTTTCATTGATTAGACAACCAATATCGGCATCTTCTTGTTGTGGCATGGCAACTTTTAGTGTCTTAATCTTTTCAACAGCACGTCTAACAAATTCATCTTTAACGTCTTTTTGAACTAAGAATCTTTTACTAGCACAACATACTTGTCCTGTATTATAAAGTCTTCCCCAAACCATCTCATCGATAACTAAGTCCATATCAGCATCATTCATAACGATGAAAGCATCATTTCCACCTAATTCTAGCATAACATGAGTAATGTTTTTAGCACAGTTGCCCATTACTTCACTACCAACGACTGTACTTCCTGTAACAGTCATTAAGTTTACCATAGGATGTTTAGCAAGAGCCTCTCCAGTAGTTGGTCCATCACCTGAGATACAGTTGATAACTCCTGCGGGCACACCTGCTTCCATCATTAAGTTACAATAGTTATGAAGTGTCAATGGATTATAAGTAGATGGTTTAACTATAACACTATTACCCATGATTAGAGCACTTGGAACTTTTTGACCAAATAAATCACATGGAAAGTTAAATGGAATAATACATCCTACTACTCCTAGTGGTTCTTGATCTGTTAATTGAAGTGTTTTTTCGTATCCTTTTTCAATACCTGCTGGAATAACATCACCATATTCGTGTTTAGCTTTTTCAACATAACCACCAACAAAAGTTCTTGTATTTCCTATCTCATCTCTTGCTTCCTTAATTGGTTTACCTGTTTCTTTAGATAGAAGCTGTGCAAGTTCTTCTTTCTTCGCTTCTACTAAATCAACAAATTTATAAAGTATGTTTCCACGTTCGTGCATAGGCATTTTAGCCCATTCTTTTTGGGCCTTAACAGCTTCTTTTACACACATGTCAACATCTTGTTCTGTAGCATTAGGAACAGTATCGATTAACTCTCCTGTTGCAGGATTAGTTACCTCAATTACTTTTCCATCACTAGCATCAACTAAACGACCACCTATTAGATTCTTCATTTAATCCTCCTTATTCTTCTCCGAAAGCAGTAAATGATAACATTAATCCACCACAGATGTTAGCAGAATGTTCATCATATCCATATTCACCAAAAGTAAATACTGTAATAAATGGAACACCACGAGCTTCTTCAACTAAGTTTTTATAAACTTCATCAATTCTGTCACCAATTCCAAGCTTACGTCCTCCACAGTGAACTAAGAAATAACCAGCTGGTTCTGTAGTTAATTGACTCTTAACATCTTTTAGAGTAGTTTTAGTAGATTTAATTAACTCATCTACAGTTGCTTCTAATTGAACGATAGCAGTTTTTTCTACTACTTTATTACCTAAATTAATAACATCATCTGTAGTAGTTTTTGTTCCCATATCATCTCCAAACATTGGATGGCGAACTACTGTTAAGTTACCTAATGGATCTTTTACTCCTAATGGTTTTGTGATAGATGCTACTAATAGGTTTTGTCCTTTTAACTCACTTGGTTTCTTACCAATCCAGTCTGCATATTTCTTTAATGCTGATACACCATCAATTTTAACTAAAGTACGATCATTTTTAACTTCTGTAATTAGACCATAATTTTCAGTATCACGATAAGCTCCTGTATAAGATGTTACGATATCATTATCTGTATAGAAGAAAGCAACAGCAACACCATCTTGGAATACTTGATCATTACAGAATATTTTCCAGTTTCCTTCTACAGTATCATCAGCAGCACTTCCTCCAAACATTGGAACTCTACCAATAACGTCTTGAATACCCATTAGGTAATCTTCTTCTTCTTTTGGACTTGCTACCATATAGAAATAGTTAGGTGAATAATTTTCTCCGGCATTTTCAACGGCAGCACGAGCTACTTTTCTACCTATTTCTCTAGCATTTTTTCCTGCTTTATGTGCAGCAACTCCAATATTAATATTTTTATCATCGAAAGACATAAGTCCAGCGAAGCCATCTTCACTTTCGATGATTCCATCATTAGTTATAATCATACCACTACTAGTACAACCAATGATTGGAGCACCTTTCATTGATGACATTGCACCACTTACTACTTCTTCAACATCATCATTACATGAACAGTACATCATTCCAAGTTTTGGACGCATACCTACATTTGCATTTTTAGCAGCTTCTTTTCCTTTGGCATATGAATCTTTTAGGGTTGAGTACCCTACTTTTGTTTTTAACATAATTTTCCTCCCTTTTTATTTACTTCTTTTATTCATAAGCTTCTTTATATAAAGCTAAGATATCTTCTTTTGTTACTTCTCTTGGATTACCACCAGTACAAACATCATTGATAGCTTGATTTGCAAGTGTTTCTAATGAATCATATGGAATTCCTATTTCTTTTAGTGTTTTTGGAATGCCTACACTTCTCGCTAGCTTATCAACAGCATCTGCAACAATATTTACAGCTTCTTCATCTGTTAAGTTATCCATATCAAGTCCAAACTCACGACCCATATCTCTAAAACGATCAGGACAAACTTTTCCATTCCATCTTAAGATATGTGGTAGTAGTAGTGCATTAGCAAGACCATGTGGTGTATCAAAATATGCTCCTAGAGAATGAGCCATTGAATGAACAATACCAAGTCCTACATTAGAAAAGCCCATACCAGCGATATATTGTCCATATCCAACTCTCTCAATTGCATCTTTATCTTTTTCATTAACGGCTTTTTCTAAGTTATTAAAGATTAAATTCATCGCTTGTTTATGGAACATATCTGTCATTAACCATGCACTTTTCGTAATATATCCTTCCATTGCATGAGTTAGAGCATCCATTCCAGTTGCAGCGGCTAAGCTCTTTGGCATTGTAGCCATAAGTTCTGGGTCAATTATTGCAACTACTGGAATATCATGAGGATCAACACATACCATTTTCTTCTTTCTTTCATCATCTGTAATAACATAGTTAATTGTTACTTCAGCGGCAGTACCTGCAGTTGTAGGTAAAGCAATTAATGGCATACCTGGATTTTTAGTAGATGCAGTTCCATCTAAACTAACTACATCACTAAACTCAGGATTAGTCATAATAATACTCATGCATTTAGCAGTATCAATAACTGAACCTCCTCCTACAGCGATTAAAAAGTCAGCTTTACTATTTCTTAAAACTTCTAATCCTTCATTAACATTTTCGACATTAGGATTAGGTTTAATATCACTATATATTTCATATGGTAGTGATATATTATCTAAAAGTTCTGTAACTTTACTTGTAACATTTGCATCCATTAATGATTTATCTGTTACAACTAAAGCTTTTTTGTAACCCCTTCCTTTAATTTCATCAACAAGAGATGTTCTTGCATTATAACCAAAGTAAGAAGTTCCATTTAAAATAATTCTATTAGTCAATTTGTTTACCTCCCTTATTATCAATTATAACATATATTTCGACATTTTTAAGAGTTTTTTACATAAAAATAAAAAGATCTATTTCTAGATCTAATTATTAGATTCATGTGATATTTCTTCGATAGTTTTATTATTACTATTTAGTAGTGCCATACTAGTCCAGCTGGAAGTTAGTCCATAATCGATATAAATAAGTTGTCCTGACATATAAGAGCAGATATCACTTCCTATAACTACCATAGGATATCCCATATCTTTAGGTTCTGCGGCATAACCATTCCAACTCTTTAAGAAGATATTTTCTATCATGGCTGCACCTTCTTCGGCATTACCTGTTGGACTTGTAGATTTATTAAAGTCATCTGTTAGTCCTGTAGTAGTATCTCCTGGATTAATAGCATTAATTCTTATTTTTCTTCCAATAAACTCTTCACTCATACATTTATAAGTGACATAAGAAAGTAAGCACTGTTTAGCGAAAACATAAGAGCTTTCTATTTCTTTTGGATGTTCATCATACCACTTCATCGCTTCATCCCAAGTTTTTAAATTGATTAATTCAACGGCTTTAGGATATACTTGTTGCCAACCAAAGCCACCAACTGATGAGATAAATGTTACAGAACCATGATCTGTTATTCTATCAAGTAACTGTTCTGTCATATATTTTTGACTATAGAAGTTTACTTTTTGGACTAATAGTTCTTTTCCTTTAAATCCGGCAATACCATGACATAAGAATAAAGCATCAATTTTATTAGGTAAATCTTCTATTACCTTATCAATTTCTTCTTTGTTACTTAAATCTGCTTTATAGGCCTTCTTTACAGGTAAGTCTATAGGATTAATGTCAATGGCATAGACTTCTGCTCCTAATTCTAATAGAAGTTCTGTTGCAGATTTACTCATTCCAGAAGCAGAGCCAGTAATAACAACAGTTTTTCCAACATATCCAAATAATTTTTTTAAATCCATTTAATCATCCTTTCTACTTTACATTATTATTGTAACACTAGATAAGATAATTATTTTAAAAGTTTGTAAAGTTGGACTTAAATTTACAAAGATTTTATTGTAAAGGTGTTGTAGATAAGCTATTTAAGTGGTAGTCAGCTCTTCTTCCTAGTTTATAAGCATAGTAACCTGCTGCAGCGATCATAGCAGCATTATCAGTACAGTATTTAAGTGGTGGAATAGATAAGCGAATATTATTTTCTTTACACATATCATTTAATGTGTCTCTAAGTCCACTATTAGCAGCGACTCCTCCTGCTACTATTAAATTGTTAATATTATAATCTTTTAAAGCTTTCTTAGTCTTAGATACAATACTTGTAACGGCAACTTTTTGGAAAGAAGCGGCAAGGTCAGCTTTATTTATTTCATTACCTTTTTGTTCTTCATTATGATTTAAATTTATAACTGCACTCTTTAAGCCACTAAATGAGAAATTATAAGAATCATCATTTAAAGGAATAGGTAATTTATAAGTAGTTTTACCCTCTTTAGATAGTTTGTCTAGTTTAGGGCCTCCAGGATAAGGTAGTCCCATTACTCTTGCTACTTTATCATAACACTCTCCTATTGCGTCATCTAATGTTCCTCCTAGTTTTTCAAAGTTAAAGTGGTCTGTCATCTTAATAAGTTCTGTATGTCCTCCACTTACAACTAAAGCGATTAGTGGGAATTTTAATTCTTCAACTAAACTATTAGCATAGATATGTCCTGCAATATGATGAACTGGTACTAGAGGTTTATTATAGATATAACTAAGCGTTTTAGCTGCTTGCATTCCTACTAAAAGACTACCAATTAGTCCTGGTCCATAAGTTATAGCGATAGCAGTTACATCCTCTATTTTCATATTGGCTTTCTTTAAGCAATCTTCAATTACCAAAGTTATATTCTTAACATGCTCACGACTTGCTATTTCAGGTACTACTCCTCCGAAGTTTTCATGTATATCTATTTGACTAGAGGTACTAGTTGCAAGTTCAACAGTACCATTTTTAACAATAGAACAACTAGTCTCATCACAACTACTTTCTATTCCAAGTATATATATATCTTTCATATTATCACTTCCAAACTCGTTCTTATTTTAACACAAAAGACTCCTTTTTTAAAGAGTCTTTTCCATTAGTACACCATTAACACCGTCATAGTATTTTTCTCTAATAGCAATTTTTTTAAAGCCAGATTTTTGATATAAATTTATCGCTGCAATATTATCTTCTTTAACTTCTAAAGTTATATTTTTAATATTAGTATTTTCATATTTTTCTATTAGATATTTTATTAACTTATTCCCTATACCTTTTCTTCTTTCTTCAATTGCTACTTCAAACTGTTCTATCTCAATTCTATCATATATAAGACTGTATAGAAGAAAAGCAATTATTTTATCGTTTTCCATATAGGTAATTATTTTTAAGTAAGGATTTGTGGAAAACTCTTTTTTAGTTAACTTATAAGTAAAGTTATCCACAGAAAACAGTGGATAACTATCATATTCTTTAATCATAATCCAGCTTTTTCCTCAGTTTTTCTTCTGCTTCTGTCTTTTTTAAATAAATGGGATTAACTAAATGAGGATTAACCCCTTCACTGTTTTCAAAATGTTTAACTATCTTTAAGATATCTGGGTCGTATTTTTCTTTTTCAACATTTATATCAAAGTCATTGTTAGTAATAGCTTTAATATCAAGACCTTTCGCTTTTTCTAGTAACGCAACTAACTCTATATGTGTATCTTCAACAACTTTATTATTGTTTTTATCATAAATCGCTCCATAAACATATCCACGTCTTGCGTCAATCAACGGCATTTTATAAGTATTACCACTAGATGATATTGACATGGCAGTTAAACCTGATATTGGGGTTATATTTATGTTTAAAGCCCAAGCTATTGTCTTAGCAATTGTAATACCTATTCTAATTCCTGTAAAAGAACCTGGGCCATTAACAACTATTATTTTATCTAAGTCATTAGGTGTAATATTTGCTTTATCAAATAACTCTATTATTTTAGGCAGTGCTTCTTTTGATAAATCTTTTTCATACTTTTTTTTAATAGATGATACTAATTCATCATTAATAACAATTCCACTATACAAATAGTCACTAGATGTATCTATATATAAAACTATCATAGAACATCCTCACATAGTTCTTCATACTTAGAACCATATGGAGTAATTGTAATAATTCTTGTATCTTCATCTTCACTTGATAGTTTAAATTTAATTTCAAGACGTTCTTCTGGTAAGTAATCTTTTATCATATCAGCCCATTCGATAATACAAATACCACCTTTAGTATAATAGTCTTCTAGACCAATATCATCTACTTTACCATCTAAGCGATAAACATCCATATGATATAGTGGTAATTCACCACTTGTATATTCTTTAATAATATTAAAAGTAGGTGATGTTATTTCTTCTTTAACTTCAAGGGAAGATGCAAAGCCTTTAGTAAACATTGTTTTACCTGAACCTAAATCACCTATTAGACAGATAACCATATTAGGAAATTTTTCAGATTCAATATTTTGTGCCAATTCAACTGTTTCGTTTTCACTGTAACTAGTTATTTTATAGTTGTTCATAATTATCTCCTCTTTTCTATCTAATTCATTATAACAAAGTAATTTAGAACTTTTCAATATGTTTATGATATTTATTATAGAAAATGTAATATAAAAAAGAAATTAAATGAAAAGTTATTAGTGATAATTAAACTTTATTATCATTTAATTTCCAGTATCAAAATATAACATTATTTTTTTATTAAATATATTAATTATCATCACATACTATTATGCCTGATATCTTGGGTCATTTTCATGTCCTGATGGTTGTGATTTTGGTGCGTCATATCTTGGATCATTTTCGTGCCCTGATGGTTCTGAATTATCTGGTGGTCCATATCTATCATCAGTTTCATTTCCTTTTGGCACTACAGGTTCTGAGTCATCTGGAGCATCATATCTTGGATCGTTTTCGTGCCCTGATGGTTCTGAATTATCTGGTGGTCCATATCTATCATCAGTTTCATTTCCTTTTGGTACTACAGGCTCTGAGTCATCTGGAGCATCATATCTTGGATCATTTTCATGTCCTGATGGTTCTGAATTATCTGGTGGTCCATATCTATCATCAGTTTCATTTCCATTTGATACTACAGGTCCTGAATCATCACCACTATCATCTGGAGCATCATACCTTGGATCGTTTTCATGCCCTGATGGTTCTGAACCAGATCCTGAATCTGTATCATCGTCTGGAGCAAAATATCTTGGGTCATTTTCGTGCCCTGATGGTTGTGATGGCTCTTGATCATCATCATTATCATCTGGTGCATCATATCTTGGGTCATTTTCATGGCCTGATGGCTCTGTTTGGTCACTGTTACTTTCTTGATTTCCATTAACTTTATTCTTTAATTCTTTCATATATAAAGCTGCTGTTAATGCAGTTGTATAACCCATTACTACTTCTTTTCCATTTTTATCTTTTTGATAAATAGTATAAGTACCGTTGCTATTTCTTTCAAATCTTAAAGTTTTATCAGTCCAATATTCTGATAAAATATGCTTTGCTGAAATAAAATTACCTGTTCCGGCACTATAACTATCATAAGCTATACCACCCTCTAAAACACCAAAAGCACCTGCTAAAATTGATGGATCAATGTCTTCACCCAATTCATCTTGAATACTTTTAATATAGCCTTCTATTGTATCAGCTATTAATTCTAAGTCACTAGCTTCTAATTTTAAATTTGATATAGATTCTTCCATATCATCTAACTCTTGTTCTAAAGTATTACAATCACTTTCTAAAGGCACTTGTCCTTCTATATCCCATATTTTATATGTTTCTATGGTAGATGAATAACCTTTATCATCATAAACTTGCTCTTTAGTTGTTGTTCCTGCTACTTTTTGACCATTATAACCGTTTAACGTTTCACATTGTCCTTTAATACTATTTGATGTTTCTTTAAAATCAGAAATACTTTGATTTAATTGCTGGATACTTTTTGCTATCTCTAATGCTACACCATTTAATTCATCTACATTTACATTACTTTGCATAATGATTACGTCCTTTCTGTTTATTTTGTATTAATGATATCTAGTTGTTTGTGTTACCATAGCAACACTTATATATGCATCTTTGATAGAATTTAATGCTGTTTCGACTTTAGAAAAATCCAAATCACTTTCCGTTAATTGTTTTAATCTTTCTTGTTCTTCTTTACCACTTGTTGTATTCCAGCATTCTTTTAATATCAATATTACTGAATCTAATACATCAGTTTTAGTAGTTAGAGTACCAATATTTAAATTGCTTTGACTTTCTTTAATACTGTCTACCGCTGCTTGTACTTGTTCTTGGCTTATCTCTTTCATTTTGGCCTCCTTAATTAGAAAAAAATAATACAGTATGTATTATTTAATAAGTTCCATTACTAAGTTGATTTTCAATTTCATTACGATGTCTTTCTATTTCTTCTTGTGATTGGAACATTCCTTGTTTTAGTCGTTGACTTAATTCATCAAAATCACTTTGTAATTTTGAAACTTTTCCTTTTATTTCATTTGTTATAGAATCAATATTTGCACTACTTAAAGCACCACTTGCTTGCATTTTAGTATAAGTATCTATTGCTTCTCCAGCATTGTCATCTAATAGCGCAATAAACTCTTTTTCAAGGTAATCTATTCCTTCTGATATTCCTAATGTTGATACATTTTTATTTGCAGCCATTATTATCACTCCTTTCTTTATTAAGCTTGATCAATTTGAATTGTTCTATTTTTAGCTTCTTCTAAATCACTGACTCTTTGATCTAAATATGTTATAAAACCTTGAATATCTGTTTCTGCAAAATTTAATAACTCATTAACTGTTTGTTGACCAGCATCAGTAGTCCAGTTAGGACTTAATTGCACCTCAACGTAATCAACGTATTTTGTTTTAGATGTTTGAATTGCGTCTTTAACTTCTTCTAATATTCCAATTAATTCTGTTAATTGTTCTGAGTTGAATTCTAAATTATCTGAATATGCAGCCATATCTTACCCTCCTTCTATAATTAGAATAAATTATATTTTTATTTTTAGCAACAATTTTGGCTTTTCTTTACATTTCTTTACATAAATACTAACTGACTGCCATTTCTTATATCTGTATTTTTTAGTAATTTACTTTCGTTATATTCTCCTCCATTACTACGATTATAAAGATGTTCACAATTAGTTATATTATAATAATTATTACTTACTTCTATTAACCCTTTAGCAATTAAGGAACAAATTTCGCCAATTTTTCTATTTACTGGTAAAAAAACTTCATATTTTTTTTCTAATGCGGGAACATATAAATTAACTAAGACCTTATTATTCATCTTTATCACCTTCTAGTACTTTTATTCTTATTGCTTTACCACTTTTTATATTATATCCAAAGTTTGGTGGAAGAGGAAAACTTAAACTTCTAAGTGGTGTTGTTAAATTATGGACTGTAGTGTTATTTAAACCTTTTCCTATCCAAATAGCATTATTAATAGTTACAAACTGTCTAAACCAGCTTTCATAACCTATTTTCTTTAAGTTAAATAAATCAGTGTTAAAAACAAAATAAACTCTTTTTAAACTTAATACTTTAGTAAAATAACTTGTTATATCGGTTATTCCTTTTGATATGTTACTTATAAATTGTTCAGCATCTGTTATAAAAATTAAAAGTTTACTATTTAAATCTATACTTTCTATTAGATTATTGAAATTAGTAAAATCAAAACTACTAGCATCTATGTAATTACAATTAGTAAAATCAGATTCTTGATATAGATTTTTAAAATCTAAAATAGCTATTTTAAGATTATTAATCATAGTAAGTTCTTTTATTAATAATTTGCTAAAATTACTTAATGTTTCATTATCTTCCGCATTAATTAAACTAATTAAATTCTTAGTAAAATCATAAGTTGCTATATTTAAAGTTTCTTCTTCTAAACCTATTGGAACATTTGTTATGTCTTTTAAATAATCACTAAGCATTGCTATAGTAACTTTATCTGGTAAAACAGGAATTGGCCTAGCATAAACTTGGGTGTGTGATTTTAAATAGTTACATATACTTTTTACATACTCAAGTAGTTTTTCACTCTCACAAACTTGAGCAGTTTGAAATTCATATGGATTTTCGTTTATTAAGACTACTCCTCTATTAGCTGTATCTGAAATAGTAGGAGCTTTTTTACCTAACAACATATTATATTCCACATTAGAATTTAGTTTTAATGGTATAATTTGTGGGAAATTAGTTCTAATACTTAGTCTTAGACTTCTATCACTTATTGCAGATACTATAGTATATAAACCATATTTTACACCATCACGGGTTATTTTATTTAAAGTTTGCTCCTCATCTTCATAAGTCTCTTTAAAGTTTTCATATCCTGCAAGTAAAAGAATTATAGCTGGTAATTTAGCATCAGAATGTTTTATGTAGTAATCATAATTTCCATTGTAATCTTGGAATATCTTTTTTCTTTGATCTAACTCTTCTACTAATAATTTAAATAATTTTGTTACTTTTTCTTTTTCATTAACAAATACAACATCACCAACTGATGGGCTTTCTTGATAGATTTTTAAAGTTTCACTGTCAAAATCTAAAACATATATATTTATCTCTTCACTTGTATAAGTTGTTATTAATGAATAAAGAAGAGTATTTGTAATAGTGTTTTTCTCAGTTGTACTATAAATTATAGCATTTCCTTTATTTGAAAAATCTAAGGTTACAAGGCCTTGTTTTTGCTCTTTTGGATTGTCATACTCTCCGATTATAGGAGTTATATTATATGCTATTTTGTTGAACTGATATTTTTTCTTTAAATCGTCTATATATACTATTGGTTTTAATTTATCAAGCCAAAGAGGATGGACTTTAATGTTTTCTTTTTCAGCAAGTGAGGATAAATACTTAACAATATTTGGTAATTGCTCACCTTTTAATTCTAATTTATTGCTTCGTGGTACATCTATTGATTTAATACTTCTGGCAATATTATCTATAAAGTTAACACTACTATCTATTTCTTTGTAAACCTTATCTTGAGGATAATATGGGGCTCCTGCATAAGCGGCTTGTCCCATTTGAAATAGCTCATTATATCCTACTTGTAAATAGAATCTACCTGTTTCTTTAATTGTAGCGGCATCTGGTCTTTTAATTACTTCATTAGAATCCTGAGCATCTTGAACTTTTAAACAAACTTTAAATCTTGAATTTGACCAAATTTGATCATTAACAACACCACTAGGCTTTTGGGTTGCTAATATCAAGTGGACCCCTAAACTACGTCCTATTCTTGCTGTAGATATTAGTTGGTCCATAAATTCTGGTTGATCTGTTTTAAGTTCGGCAAACTCATCTGAGATTATAAATAAGTGGGATATTGGTGTATCTAATTGTTTTTCACGATAGTATTTTTGATATTTATAAATATCAATTGTTCCTTCACCTAATTTATCTCTTGCTTTATTAAATAGAGCTTGTCTTCTTTTTAACTCACTTTCTATTGATGATAGAGCACGATTAATATCAGCTGTGTCTAGATTTGTTATTGTTCCTGTTAAATGTGGCAATTTAAGACCTGTTTCTTTATTTTCAAAAGCTCCTACTAGTCCTCCTCCTTTATAATCTATTAAAAGAAATTGTACTTCATCAGGATGATAATTTATAGCCATTGATAGGATATAAGTAATAATAAATTCTGATTTACCACTACCAGTCATTCCTGCTATTAAACCATGAGGTCCTTGTTCTTTTTCATGAAGATCTAATTTAAAAATTTGCCCATTAGTACCATAGCCAATTGGAGCGGCTAAACTAATAATAGGATTATTAGCTTGCCATCTTTCTAAAGGATTAAGTTGTTCGATTGTACCAACGTTATACATTTCTAAGAATCCTATTTGTTTTGGCAGACTGTATTCATCATCTTTATCTTTTATTGGAATATTAGCAAGAATATTTGCACATTTAAATAGGTTCATTTGGTTAACTAATTCTATTTGAAATGCTCTTTGTGTTTCTTTATTTAGTTCATTTTCGAAAACGCCACCATTTTTTAAATCATTAATACTTATAAAACTCTTACATTGGGTTGGTAAGTTAGCAAGACTTGAATTTAATATTAAAAGACTAAATCCTAAATTTTGTTCAGCATTTAAAATTTCTTCAATAATAGGATTATCTTTTACTGTTTTATAGTCATCTGTAATTATGATGTAATATGTATCAAAGAGCTTATAGACATCTTCATTAGAATTTATTTTTGTCTCTTGTCTTGATTTTAATATTTTTTGAAGATATGATGACAATTCTTTGCTTTCATCAAAATTAGTAGAGAAAAAACGCAAGCTTTTATCACGGTTAAAATTGTGTGGCATTAGTTTCATATACTCCCAGTATTTAGCTCTACCTTCATTGGTCATGATTACAATTTTTAAATCGTGATAACTGTGAAGAGCGATCATTTGTAATATAAGGATATCTACATATGTTTTTATATGTTCATAATGTCCTATTATTGCAGTTATATTTTTTTCTATAAATGATTCTGTTATAGGAGCTCCATCTATTTCTTTGTTTTTTTCAATTATTAAACGCATTCTTTCTTCTAATGGATCTTGGTCTACTTTAAAGTGTTCTCCCGGATAATCAATATTAATTTTTACTTTTTCCTTACCAATACCTAATCGTAAGTTTAAAAAGTCCTTTTGATGTAATTCTCTTTCCCACAATCTTCTATTTTTATTAATTATAAAATCATAACATTCACTTGGACTTAGACTGTTAGCTAATAAAACTTGTTTTTCAGTGGTAATAATTTGTTGCAACTCTTGTTCTTTCTTTGTTAGGTATTCGCTATATGCTTTTTCTATTTTTTCCTTTCTTTTCTTTTGTTGTTTTCTAGTAAAAC
>CALVKV010000029.1 GCA_944333305.1 uncultured Bacilli bacterium | reverse complement strand
ATGCTGAAGATGATGAACTAGATACAGAAAAACCTGAAAAGGAAGAATCAGAAGAAAAAGAAGAGAAGGAAGAAGAAAAAGAAAAAATAAGTTTCTTTAATCCAGCTGTAGAAATTAAACTTAGTGATGCTAGAAAAATAGATAAAACAGTTAATATTGGAGATACTATTGATACTGAAGTAACTCCTAAAGATTTTGGTAGAGTTGCTGCCTCTACTGCTAAACAAGTAGTTATTCAAAAAATAAGAGAAGCAGAACGTAGTAGTATTACTGATGAATTTGGGGATAAACAAGATGAATTATTAGTTGGTACAGTAGCTCTTGAAGATACTGATAACTATTTTATTGATTTAGGACGTACTAATGGTATTTTACCTAAAAAAGATATAATTCCTGGTGAGAAGATTAAAATGGGAAGCCAAATTAAAGTTTATGTTACTAAAGTAGATAATAATGGAAGAAGTTTACTAGTTTTACTTAGTAGAAGACATTTTGGTTTCGTTAAAAGATTATTTGAAAGTGAAATTCCAGAGCTTGCTGATGGTACTGTGCTTTTATATAGTGTGGCAAGAGAAGCTGGAGTTAGAAGTAAAGTAGCCGTATATTCAGAAAATCCTAAAGTAGATCCAATTGGAGCATGTATTGGTGAACGAGGAGCACGTATCGCTAATATAATTACAGAACTTAATGGCGAGAAAGTAGATATTGTAAAATATGATAATGATCCTTCTATATTTATCGCTAATGCTCTACAACCTGCTAAAGACTTAACTGTTTTAATAACAGATGTTAAGAAAAAAGAAGCTTTAGTAATCGCTGATGGAGATAATTTCTCTCTTGCAATAGGTAAAAAAGGTCTTAATGCTAGACTTGCTACTAAACTTACTAAATATAAAATAGATATTAAAACAACAGAACAAGCTAAGGAACTTGGTATTAGTATAAAAAGTGAAGAATAGGAGGTACCTATGAAAAAAAGAAAGATTCCTCTTAGAACTTGCGTAGTTACAGGTGAGAAGTTAGATAAACGTGACTTACTTAGAATAGTAAGAGATAAAGATTTAAATGTTAATATTGATTTAACTGGAAAAATGAACGGTAGAGGTGCATATATTAAAAAAGACTTAAAGGTTTTAGATGAAGCTATTAAGAAAAAAAGTCTAGAAAAAAAATTAGAATGTAATATAAGTGATGAGGTATATGATGAGATAAGAAAAATATTAGAAAATTGAAAGAGGTGATTTTATGACGATAAAAGAATATGCAGAAGATATTAATAAAAGCATTGAAGATGTAATTAAGCATATGGAGCGTCTTGAAATGGATACAAGTGATAAGATGAGAGTATTAAGTGATGATGAAGTGATTTTATTGGATAATTCTTTTCAAGATGAAGAAGACTACGTAGATACTACTCCAGATGAAGAAATGATTAATGATTTCTCCTTAGATGAAAAAGCAGAACAAATAGCTTATGATTCTAATCTTACTAATGATAACGAGATTAAGACAAGTAAAGTAAAGAAAGTAAAAAAACAAGAGAAAGACAAAAGTAACTTTAAACAAGAAAGAAAAAAAATATATAAGCATAAAGAAAAACTTCAAAGCAATGAACAATCTATTGATGAAAATGTTTTGTTATATAAAGAAGGCATGACTGTAGCTGATGTCGCTAGCGTTTTAAATGTTTCTCCAAGTGAGATTATCATGAAATTAATGGGCTTAGGTATTATGGCTACTGCTAATAATTCTCTTAATTTTGAAGATGTAGAGGTATTAGCTTTAGATTATAATAAGACTGTAAAAAAAGAAGAACAAGCTGACATTTCTAATTTTGAGAATTATGAAATAGAAGATAAAGAAGAAGACTTAGTAGAGCGTCCTCCAGTTGTTACTATTATGGGACATGTTGATCATGGTAAAACTACTTTACTAGATACTATCAGAAAAAGTAATGTTGTAGACAGTGAAGCAGGAGGAATAACTCAAGAAATTGGGGCTTATCAAGTAGAATGTAATGGTAAAAAAATAACTTTTATCGATACTCCAGGCCATGAAGCTTTTACAGAGATGAGAGCAAGAGGTGCAAGTGTTACTGATATAGTTATAATCATAGTAGCAGCAGATGATGGCGTTATGCCTCAAACTAGGGAAGCAATTGATCATGCTAAAGCAGCAGGTGTTCCAATTATTGTTTGTATTAACAAAATAGATAAGCCAGGTGTAACCGATGCTAATATTGAAAAAGTTATGACTAGTTTAGTAGAAACAGGTCTTACTCCTGAAGAGTGGGGTGGAGATACTATTGTTACTAAAATATCTGCTAAAACTGGCCAAGGTGTTGACGAATTATTAGAAAATATTCTTTTAATCGCTGAAATGCAAGAATTAAAAGCTAATCCTAATCGTTATGCTACTGGAGCTGTTCTAGAAAGCAAAATGGATAAATATGTAGGAGCAGTTGCAACGCTACTTATCGGGAATGGTACTTTAAGATTAGGGGACCCTCTTGTTGTAGGAACAGCTTTTGGTAAAGTTAGAACTCTAAAAGATGATTTAGGAAGAAATATTGTTGAAGCTCCACCTGCTATGCCAGTAGAAATTACAGGATTATCTAGTGTTCCAAGTGCCGGTGATAAATTCATGGCTTTTGAAACTGAAAAACAAGCTAAACAAATAGCAAGTGATAGAGCCCTAAGAGCTAAAGATGCTGACACCAATAGAACTGGTATGAGTTTAGAAGAATTATTTGGACAAATTAATGAAGGCCTTAAAGAAATAAATGTTATTTTAAAAACAGATACTAATGGCAGTCTAGAAGCCGTTAAATCATCTTTAGAAAAAATAGATGTCGAAGGAGTTAAAATAAATGTTATCCGTAGTGCTGTTGGAGGTATTACAGAAAGTGATATTGTCCTAGCGGGAGCTTCTAATGCCATTGTTATAGGATTTAATGTTAGAGGTAGTAATAAAGTAGTTGATATGGCTAAAGAGTACAATATTGAAATAAGACTATATGATATCATCTATAAAGTTGTAGAAGATATGGAAAAAGCCATGAAAGGTATGCTAGAACCAATCTATGAAGAGAAGGTAACAGGAACTGCCGAAATAAGACAATTATTTAAATTCTCTAAAGTTGGTATGATAGCAGGTTGTCATGTAACCTCAGGAGTAATAAAGAATAATGACAAAGCTAGAGTAGTAAGAGATGGTATAGTTATTTATAATGGGACGATTAAATCACTTCAACACGAAAAAGATCAGATTAAAGAGATTTCTAAAGATCATGATTGTGGACTAACTCTAGATAATTTCCAGGATTATAAAGAAGGAGATACTATTGAAGTATACGAGTTAGTAGCAATAGAAAGATAAAAAGAAGTAAGAAATATCTACTTCTTTTTATCTTGTTAAGTCTATTTTATAAACGTTTACGTTTTCTACACGATCTAGAGAATATAACAAATTATCTTTAGGAACACTTCCTTCATATATTAAATATCCGTTATTGTTAAGTACCACCTTTTGTTAATAAACATTATCAGGAACAGTAGTAATTACAAAACCACTATTAAAATAATCATGAAATTTAAACATTTTGAGTTTCTCTTCCTTTACAAAGAACTTTTTTATCTCTAAAATACTCATCTTTTGAGCATTCTAAACAACTTTTAGTTAAATTAATAACAGTTTCAATAGGAACATTCATAATATTAGCAACCTCTTCACTAGAGAAAAACTTACAATCAAAATATCCAAGCCTCAAAGCTAATATCTTTTTCTCTAAATCATTACATGTACTTACATAATTTCTAAAAACAGATTGTTCTAAAGCCTTTATTCCTTTAAGAATCTTTCCTTTACTATCTTTCGCTTTAATATTCTCTAAATCTTTTTCATTGATTTTAACACTATCTGTTTTTCTAAAATTATCCCTAATCATAAACTCTTCTAAGAAATTAGGCCATAATGTAATATTTAAATCATTATCTTCATCAATACTATTAATAATTTTAGTTAAAGAATTTCTTTCATATTTTCTAGCATCATCATAACTAATAGAAAGCTTTGAAGAAATTTCTCTACGAGTTTGATAAATAAGATGATTATCTTTAACTAAACAAATCTCCTGCAAGTAATTAATTTCATTACTAGAAAAAGTAATTTTAATACTACCTTTTTCTAAATCAATATAATTACTTAAATCAGGGAAAATACCTAAAGCTTCTCTTTTTAAACTCTCACTATCTTTTATTTTTTGAAACAACATATAACGTAGTACTAAATAATCAAATAAACTATCAACATTTAATTTTTCTCTTATCTCTTCACTAGATAAAGGATTATTCTTATATTTATTTAGCACTTTCAAAAGTTTTATTTCTAAGTCAGATAACCTCTCACATTCTTTTTCATTATAATTGATTCTACTATCTAATTCCATTACTTGCTCATATAAATTAGTATCAGCTGCTATAACAGTAACAAGTTCCTTTTCATCGGCATTTTTATAATCTTCATATCCTTCATTAATAGCAATAATCCTACTAACTAGTTGTTTATGTTTATGAATAAAATCTTTTAGTTCTCTTTTCTTAATGGATAAATTATTTCTATTTTTACTATCCAATAGAAGAGTAGAAAGGTCACTACAATACTTAGAAGCTTCAGCAGATATTTCTTCATCATTTTCAAGTTTCTTTATCAAGGATGTTTTACTTATCGCATATCCTTTTTTACTTTTATAACCAAGTCTTGAGGCCATTTCTTCACTAGATAAAGGTTCATCTTTAGTTTCTTCTAATAACATTAATAAATTTATCTCTTTCTCAGTTAATAATCTTTTATTATCTTGTTTTTTAATTCCGCCTTTCTTTTTACTAACATCAAGTTCTTTATAATATGATAAAGCTTCTTCCAATAAAATAGGATTTTTTCTTAATTTCTTAAATAAATTACTTTTAAAAATTATAAATGTTTTTTTATTGCTATAGTTACCTAACTTAGCAAGTTTATCAGCATTAATATCTGTATCATCATGATATTTATTTAATAAAATAAGCAACTTAATTTCTTTCTTTGTTAAGTAACCTCTCTCCTTTAACACTTCATAATCAAAATCAGGAATATATTTTTTAGCTACTTTAACTAGTTCATTATTTTTACTAAGTTTTTTAAATATCTTAATCCTTGTAGTAATATAAGAAAAAACATCACTATAGCCTTCTTTTTTTATATCATCACTAGTAACTGCTTTATCTTTAAATTCCCATAAAAATTTTAAACATTTTAAATCTTCATAAGCAAGTTTATTAGTATTAGCAGGCTCTTTACGTTGATAACTTTTTTGGAACTTTAATCTAGATTTGAGTTTCTCTTTACCTTCTTTTAAATTGTTTTCTATATTAGGAAACTCTTCTAATAATTTTTTCAAATTACTTCCTTTTTGAAGTTTATTAAAAGTTCTAATCAACTCATCTTTAATCTCTTCATAAGTTTTATTATACTTAATAGATAATTGGTTGATAGATAAAGGTTTACCTGAAACTCCACAGAATTCTTTAATAAGTTCTAATTGGTAAACTGACATAGTATTAGCTTTTTCTTCAAAATATTTATCTCGTTTTTCACTAATATTTCTATACCCAGGGAAAATCTTTTCAACTTCATCTTTATCTTTTTTAAATACCAATCTAATAATATCATTAACTGTACTAACTCCATAATGCACTATTTCCGCAATTTCCATTTTCGAAAGGTATTTTCCATCTTGCATATTAAAATAAAGAGTAAGCACTTTATACTCAAAATCAGTAAATATACCAGTATCAATTTTATCTATATCTTTAATAGATTTTTTGATAACTGCCTTAAGATGAAATAGAAAAGGTATTTTAACTTCCTCTGTACATGTATCAATCGCTTGTTTTAAAAAACTATCTACCATCTCTTCATCAAAATCGATGCCAAGAGTTCTCAAATACTTCCTAGCTTCATTTTTAAAATAATTAGTTCTTTCTACATTTCCGCTTTTTAATTTCTCTATTATCTCCAAATTTTGATTCATAAGTATCCCCCTAACTAAGACAATTATATCTAAAAAGTTAAAAATATGCTATAATTATTTAAAGAAAGGACGAAAAAATATTATGAATATAAAAATTGAAAGAATTAATCACATGATTAGAGAAGAAATAAGTAAAATCTTAATGTTAGAAGTGAAAGATGAAAATATAAAATTTGTTACTGTTACTGATTGTGATACATCAAGTGATTTAAGTTATTGCAAAGTATATGTAACAGTTTTAGATAGTGAAAAGAAAGAAGAAACTTTAAGAGCTTTAAATAATGCTAGCAGTTTCATAAGAGGAGAGCTTGCTAAGAGAATAGAAATAAGAAATATCCCGGAGCTTAAATTTTTCTATGATGAATCTATTTCTTATGGAGAAAAAATTGATAAGATTATAGATAAAATAAATGAGGGAGATAATGAATTATAAGATTATTGTTAATAAAGAAAAATTATACAACAAAAAAGATTTCTCAAACATTGAATTTAAAAAAATAGTTAGTACTCTAAATGAAGAATATTTACTTGAGAAAAAGACATTAAAATCTTATCTTGATTTAAAAAGAGATTTAGAAAAAGAAAATATTTTTATAGATATTGCAAGTGGTTATAGAAGTGTAGAAGAACAAGAGGATTTAATAGAAGAGTTTACCAATATTTATGGTAGTGATTATGTAAAAGAATATGTTGCTAAGCCTAAAACTAGTGAGCATCATACAGGTCTTGCTTTTGATGTTGATTTAGTTATTAATGATAAAGTTATTTATGATAATGATGAGTTATTTGAGCAAAGAGATACTTGGGAAAAGATAATTAGTATTTTACCTAACTATGGTTTAATACTTAGATATCCAAAAGGAAAAGAAAAAATAACAGGATATAATTATGAACCATGGCATTACCGTTATGTTGGTAAGACTACTGCTAAGATAATAATGGATAATAACTTAACTTTAGAAGAGTATGATAAGTTATATAATAAATCAGGTATTCTTTTAGTAAACAAGCCTAAAGGCATTACTTCAAGAGATGTAGTTAATAAAGTAGAGAAGGTATTTGATACTAAAAAAGTTGGTCACAATGGAACACTTGATCCTTTAGCAGAAGGATTACTTGTAGTCACTATTAATAGGTCGACTAAAATAAACGAATTATTAACATGTACTGATAAAGAGTATATCGCTAGTGTTAAAGTAGGACTAGAAACAGATACTTTAGATTTAGAAGGAAAAATAGAAAAAACTAGTAATAAAAAGATAACTAAAGACATGTTAGATAATCTTTTTACAAACTTCCCAAGAAAATATTTACAGAAAGTTCCTAAATATTCGGCAATTAAAGTTAGGGGTAAAAAACTATATGATTATGCTAGGAATAATGAGAGAATAGAGTTACCTAAAAGAGAAGTTATTATCAAGGAATTAGAATTACTAGATTATAAAGAATCTTCTTTTAAATTTAGATGTATTGTATCTAAAGGAACATACATTAGAAGTCTTATTAAAGATATGGGAGAGTTTTTAGATGTTCCATGTACAATGAGTAGTCTAATAAGAACAAGACAAGGTAGATTTAAATTAGAAAATGCAATTAATTTAAATGATGTAACTATAAATAGCAATCTAATTACTATAACTAATGCTTTAGATATGCCAAAAAAAGAGATAAAAGATAAAGATTATAAAAAAATACTTAATGGTGCTCCTATAAATAATAGTTACAATATCGAAGATAAAGCTTTATTTATAAAAAACAATAAAGAAATTGCCATCTATCAAAACATTAATAACCAATTAAAGTGTTTTAAAATGCTAAATTAGACTACTTAAGTCTCATTCTTATATCACTACCTATTATTTCTTTGCATAATTCAATAAATTGTTTAACATTATCAATATTAAAAGAATAAGTATATCCTTTTCTACTATTCTCTATTATTATACCCATTTTATCAACAATAATATTTAGTTTATCAAGAGGAATCTCATCAAATTTAATATTAGGTATTTCTATTTCTTCATAAAATAAAGATAAGTCTAAGTTATATTCTTCTATCAGTAAAATATTCAAATTACTATAATCATTATATATTATTTTAGCAATTTCTTCATTATTGCACTTTATTTTATTATCATTTAATAATTTAATATAATTGTTATTATTAGTTACTTCAGGTATAAAATATTTCCACCAAAGATAATCTGTAAATAAATGGATATAATATCCCATAATAAAAGAGTTTGTTAACTTATCTCCATATTTAATTAAAAAATTTTTAAGAATAGGTATATCAGTATCTGCATTAGGTAAAAAATGCCCCTTTACTTTAGTTTCTCCTAATTGTCTACTAATATCAGGAGCGATTGTTCCTAAAAACAATTCTTTTTCATTCATATGTAAATTTTGATTAATCTCTTTAGCTACTGCTAAATGTATAATTGCACTTGCCATATTATCACCATAAAAATTTTATCATAATAAAGAAAAAATTAATAGACAGATAAAGAAATCTGTGGTATATTATGTGCGTACCTATTCCTAGTAATTGGAGTTCTTCCTTACACCAATTACCAAGAATAAGGCTAATTAATAAAAAGAGAAAGGAAGGTAAATATGGCTTTAACAAAAGAAGAAAAACAACAAATCATTAAAGATTTTGGTGTTAATGCTAATGATACTGGATCTGCTCCTGTTCAAATAGCAATTTTAACAAAAGAAATTGATAATTTAACAGAGCATTTAAAGACTCATATTCATGATCATCATTCACGCCGTGGTCTTTTAATGAAAGTTGGACAAAGACGTAATATGCTTAACTATTTAGCTAAAAAAGATGTTACAAAATATCGTGAAGTAGTTAAAAAATTAGGTTTAAGAAAATAGAACTTGAAAAAGTTCTTTTTCTATTTATAAGTAAACTATAGAATTTTTTCTTTTTTTCTGTTATTATATAATAGATTTGTGGAGGAAGTAATATGAGTAAAAAAATATATGAATATGATTTTTATGGAAAGAAAATAGTAGTAGAACATGGTGAACTTGCTAAACAAGCAACAGGTTCAGTCTTAGTTAGATATAATGATACTGTTATATTGACTGCCACTGTTATTAATAAGAATTCTAATCTTTTAAGTGATTTCTTTCCATTAACAGTAAACTATCAGGAAAAACTATATTCTGTTGGAAAAATACCAGGAGGATTTATTAAACGTGAAGGAAGACCAACTGAAGCAGCAACTCTTGCAGCAAGAATGATTGATAGACCAATGAGACCTTTATTTAAAGAAGATTTTAAAAATGAAGTACAAGTAATTAATACTGTCTTATCAGTAGATCAAGACTGTTCTCCTGAGTTAACGGCAATGTTAGGATCAAGCCTTGCAACAATGATTAGTGGTGCTCCTTTCTTAGGACCTATCGCCGGTGTTAAAGTAGGTTATATTGATGGAGAGTATATTATTAATCCAACTGTAGAAGAATTAGAAAAAAGTAGTCTTGACCTTACTGTTGCAGGAACATTTGACGCTATCAACATGGTAGAAGCTGGTGCTAAACAAGTTAGTGAAGAAGTTATGCTTGAAGGATTAATGAAAGGCCATGAAGCAATTAAAGAATTATGTAAGTGGCAAAGTGATATAATCTCTGATATTGGTGTTACACCATTCGAATATGAATCTTTAATTATTGAAGATAGTCTAAAAGACGAAGTAACTAAACTAATAGAAAAAGACTTAGATGAAGCTTTAAGAATTAAAGAGAAGCTAGAACGTTATGCAAAAATCGATGAAATAAAAGATAATCTATTAGAAAAATATAAGGAAGATAATAAAAACCTTGAAGATGAAGAGTTAGATTTATTACTCGTAAAAGTAGAAAAGATATTTAGTGATGTAGAGTATAGATTATTTAGAAACATAGTTGTTAAAGAAAAGATTAGATCTGATGGTAGAAAAATGGATGAGATTAGACCGTTATCTACTGATATAGATTTACTTCCTAGAACTCATGGTTCTGCTTTATTTACAAGAGGTGAAACACAGTGCCTTGCTGTTACAACACTAGGTGCTTTAGGAGAACATCAAATACTTGATGGACTTAGTTTAGAAGATGAAAAGAGATTTATGTTACACTATAACTTCCCACAATTCTCTGTTGGTGAAACAGGAAGATATGGGGCTCCAGGAAGACGTGAAATAGGTCATGGCGCTTTAGGAGAGCGAGCCCTACTTCAAGTAATACCTAGTGAAGATGAATTTCCTTATACAATTCGTGTAGTATCAGAAATATTAGAAAGTAATGGTAGTAGTTCTCAAGCTTCAATCTGTGCAGGGTGTATGAGTCTAATGGCAGCAGGTGTACCTATTAAAGCACCCGTTGCAGGTATCGCCATGGGGCTTATTACTAGTGATGATGATTATACAATTCTTACAGATATTGCAGGTATGGAAGACCATTTAGGTGATATGGACTTTAAAGTAGCAGGAACAAAGGACGGAATTTGTGCCTTACAAATGGATATTAAAATAAAAGGAGTTACTAAAGAAATATTAAAAGAAGCTTTAGAGCAAGCTAAAAAAGCAAGATTAGAGATACTTGAAGTTATTAAAAAACAAATACCAGAACCTCGCAAAGAAGTATCTAAATATGCTCCTAAGACTAAAGTATTCTATATTTCTCCATCTAAAATTAGAGATGTCATAGGTAAAGGTGGAGAAATGATTACAAAGATTATCTGTGATGCTAGTAATGTTAATGATGTTAATAGTATTGGTGCCGTTAAAGTAGACCTAGAAGATGATGGTAGAGTAATTGTCTATCACACAGATCAAGAGGTTATTGATAAAACCGTTAAAATGATAGAAGATGTAGCAAGAGAAGTAGAAGTAGGCAAAGTCTATGAAGCGAAAGTAGTTGCAGTTCATGACTTTGGTTGTTTTGTAGAAATATGGCCAGGATGTGAAGGGTTAGTTCATGTATCGCAACTAGATACTAAACATATAGACAAAGTAGAAGATGTTGTAAAAGTAGGAGATACTATCTTAGTAAAAGCGATAGGAAAAGATAAAAAAGGTAAAGAAAACTTCTCTAGAAAAGAAGTACTATTAGATATGAAAAAGAAGAAGTCTAAATGAAAACTTCTTCTTTTTCATATTCTTTGCATTTTTCTTCTAATAGATTAAAGTCACAACATCTATCTTTAATTCTTTTAGGTAAAAGATTCTTATTATATTGTAATATGAATTTCTTAACTTTGCTCATTAAGTTACTTTTATATTTATTTAAATATGCAGTTTGATTTATAACAAGATTTTTATATTTTTTATCGTCTATTAAAGGTAGTACTTCAGTTAAACATGACATTGGTGTAGGTATCATATTATTAATATTAACTATATCAAGTTCACCATCATTAATCTTAAAAATATCAAGTGCATTTCCATTCATTGTTAAATGTTTTGGTTTGGGACTTGAAAGTGGGGCAAAGTAAGTTTGGTTATTAAAAGTATAGACAACTCCTACATAAGGTCTAGTTTTACTTTTATTATAGGCAACCTTTTTATCAAATCTCCTTAAATAATCGATATAATTATTATCAATATAGTATATTTTTAATTTATTCATTTGAACCTCCTTAAAATATATAATAAAAGGGCGACTTAATTAAAAATCGCCCACTTTTTTAATTCCCTACTATGGCAAGGGTTCTCCCACTTTTTTAATTCCCTACTATGGCAAGGGTTCTCCCGCTTTTTTAATTCCCTACTATGGCAAGGGTTCTCCCACTTTTTTTGTTACGAAACTATAATAGCAAATAAATTGTACTTTGTAAAGTATACATGTTATAATTTATTTAGAAAGTGGGATGGTAATATGTCAAGGAGAAAACAATATAATTTAGTTGGCTATATTTATGATAGATATAGTAAAAGCAATAGATTTAAAGAGGAAGAAATAATAAAAATATCAGGAGTAGTCTTTAATTCATTAGAAGAAATAGATAGATTTACATCTAAATTTCCAAGCTATTATGATTTAAGTAATTATCTAGATAAGAAATATGAAAACAAAACAGGATTTTCTATTAGAATAACTGATAATAATGGTAGATCTTCATATCGTAGTGTTATTTATAATAATCCTAATTTAAGCGAAGTAGTTGATAAGCTAAAGCAAGGTACTATTACAGTGGCAGGGAAAAAACGTGCTGTAAATTTATATACCGGTAGTAGTAAATATTTTAGAGATATTTGGGCTAAAGTAGAAAAAGAAATTCAAAAGGAAGATAAAGAATGGTTTAGTCATGTATTTGGTAGTAGTTGGTATATTATTTTAATAAATCAATATTTTAATAGAGATCGTTTTGAAAGCGCACCAGATATTTCTATATTAGATTTAGAGAGAGCTTTTAAAGATTATGGTGTACTTCGTAAATATATTACATATAAAGATAATTCTATTGTTTCTAATTTAAATGTCACTACATCTGATATTCCTATTGAAACAACTTTGGATAGAAGAAAAGTAAAGGTTGAAACTCCTACTAACAATAATACAGTAGATGATAATGAAGATAGTTATGATAAAGAAGAATTTTTTGATGAAAAAGAGTTAGCAATGATGGCAGGAGATGGTGATGTTCCTTTTGGTTTTAGAGGTAGAAAAATATGAAAAATTTACCTATATATTTAGAATATCTAGAATATGAAAGACATTATTCTAAATATACTATAGATAACTATGAAAGAGATATAGAAGAGTTTTTAGATTATTTAGATAAAGAAAATATTAACTATTTAAAATTAGAATATAGCGATATAAGACTTTATTTGATGTATTTAAAAGATGAAAGGCATGAAAAATCCACTTCCATCAGCAGAAAACTAAGTGCCCTTAGAAGTTATTATAAATATTTATGTAGTAATAATAAAATTAAAACTAATCTCTTTAATTTAATATCATCTCCTAAGAAAGAACAGAAATTACCTAGATATTTTGAATATAACGAACTAGAAGAATTATTTAATGTTCCTGATTTGAATACTGCTCTTGGTCAAAGAGATAGATTAGTATTAGAAATTATGTATGCAACAGGGATAAGAGTAGGAGAGTTAATAAAAATAAGATTAAAAGATATTAACAAAAGTGAAAGAACTATTTTAATACATGGTAAAGGTAGTAAAGAAAGAATTGTTAATTATGGAGAGTATGCTAGTGATATTTTAGATCTGTACTTAAATAATGGTTATAAAGAATTAAATAAGTTTAATAGTGATTATTTAATTTTAAATAATCAAGGAAGAGTAATAACAGAGCGGGGCATTAGATATATACTCACTAATCTAATAAAAAAGACATCTCTTCATAAAAACATATCTCCCCATATGTTAAGACATTCTTTTGCCACTCATCTCTTAAATGAAGGATGCGATATATTATCAGTTAAAGAACTATTAGGTCATGAAAGTATTAGTTCCACTCAAATATATACTCACATTACTAATGACAGATTAAAAGAAGTATATTTACATAGTTTTCCAAGAGCTAGAAAATAGTAGTTGCACAAATTTTAATTTCTATGGTAATATTAAGTTAACGAGAATAGGAAACAGAAGGGAAGTAGTGAATATGAAGAAAGTAAATATGATGGTATACCCTAAAGAATTGGTGTACCAAAATTATACTAGCACCCGTTTACAATATGTTACCTGGGGGGGGGCAGTTTAGTAAATATAAGTAATAAAATTACTTTCTTTCATAGTGTAAAAAGAATAGAGTAAGAGATTATTCTATTCTTTTATAATGTCAAA
>CALVKV010000028.1 GCA_944333305.1 uncultured Bacilli bacterium | reverse complement strand
ATGAAAAAAATAGTGCTTAACACACTATATTTTCATGATGTTTTACAATTTTCTCAAATTAAGCTGTGAATAGTAACAAAAAAAGCTTGATTTTTTTAAAAAAATATGCTAAAATTTTACTCGTATTATGGTTAGGGGATCCTAACCTATATTAATATATTTTGAGGTGATTATAATGGGAAACAAAAAAGTAGTTTATTTAACAGAAGATGGACTTAATGATTTGAAAAAAGAGTTAAGTGAATTAATAAATGAGAAAAGACCTGCTAATATAGAGGCTATTAAGGAAGCACGTAGTTTAGGGGATTTATCTGAAAATGCTGACTATGATGCTGCTAAAAATGAACAAGCTCAAATTGAAGGTAGAATTAAAACTATTGAGAAGATGCTTGAAAATGTAGAGATTATTAAAGATGTTCCTAAGGATGTTGTTGGTCTTGGTAGTACTGTTGCTATTAAATATG
The DNA here is from genome assembly GCA_944333305.1 of uncultured Bacilli bacterium. The sequence continues at coordinate 13,686 of CALVKV010000028.1, read as the reverse complement.
TTGATGATGAAGATGATACTGATGAGTATCAAATAGTAGGTAGTCAAGAAGCTGATCCTTTTGAAGGAAGAATTTCTAATGAAAGTCCTATTGCAAAAGCTTTGTTAAATCATAAAGTAGGAGATATTATTACTGTAGAAAGTCCTAATGGTAGTTATGATGTTGAAATAACAGAAATAAAATAGTCCATAGGGCTTTTTTTCATAAAGAAAAGATAAGTTAAAGCTTATCTTCTATAAAATGGTGGATAAATTGGATATATTGGATATACAGGGATAGGGTATACTGGATAATAGTTTGGTCTATTATTACTACCTATTCCGTAACCTATAACACCACCTATGATTAAGGGGATGAATCCGCCTCTATTATTATTTTGATAGAATGGTCTATTGTACATAAGACATTCCTCCTTTGTTAGTAGTTTATGTTTACTATCTGCAGCTTGCAAAGTTTAATGCCTAAAAATTGCAAACTATTATTTTCAAAATGTTAAGTTTGTGTTACAATTAAGTAAAGTTAGAGGTGATGATTTAGATGAAAAGAAAAAGTGTACAAAATAAAAAACAGAATTATGTAGTTTTGGTATTTATATATGTTGTTGTAATTGTTGTAGTTTTATATCTAGCTAGTTGGTATAATACTTATAAAAATTATCAAGAGGAAATACCAGTATTGCAAGATGTGGTTTCAGAGATTAATCCTTCTGAAGTTACACATTATTTGACAGAAAATCCATCACCAGTTTTATATTTGTGTTCAGCAAGTGATAGTGATTGTAGAGAGTTTGAAGAAAGTATAAAAGATAATTTAACAAATAATGGATATGAAGATTTGGTTTATGTTAATTTAGAAGACGTAGATGATAAAACTAGTTATGTAAATGAATTGCTTAAAGATTCTGATTTTACTATCGATAGAACTCCTTGTTTAATTAAATTTACGGAAGGTAAGGTTACAGCAGTGGAGGATGGGCTTAATGGGGCAGTTCTAACAAGAGATGAAGCGTTAAACTTTCTTGATGTTAATTTAGAAACAGGACAATAGTCTTGTTTTAGTTTAGGAGGATTTTTATGAATCATATAGTTTTATTTGAACCAGAGATACCACAAAATACAGGTAATATAATGAGAACTTGTGTAGCGACTAATACAAAGTTACATTTGATAAAACCATTAGGTTTTTCTTTAGATGAAGCGCATCTTAAAAGAAGTGCTGTTAATTATATAGAAAAACTTGATTATGAAGTGTATGAAAATTGGGATGATTTTAAATCTAAAAATAAAGGAGTTTATTATTATTTAACGAGATATGGAAGGAAACCTCATACTAGTTTTGATTATAGTAATAAAGAAAACTTAGATTTATATTTTATTTTTGGTAAAGAGTCAACAGGTATTCCTAAAGAAATTTTAAAAGATGATTTAGATCATTGTCTTAGAATACCAATGACATCTAACGTTAGGGCTTTAAATGTTTCTAATAGTGTAGCGATTGTTATATATGAAGCATTAAGACAACAAAATTTTAATGATTTGTTAAGGGAAGAGCCTGATGGTAGTGATGGAGGACCTTTCAAAGGAGCGGATTATTTAGAAAGATAGTTGTATTTATTAATTGCTTACTTTAAAAAAATTGACAAATGTTTGATATTATGATAAAGTATCAGAACGCAGTAAGAAAGGAGCAATTAATGGATAAATATCACTATCAAATTAGACCAGAAACTACGCAACGTTTGGCAGATGCTAGGTGTGGAAAGACAGCTTTTAATATTATAACAAAGCAACCATATATGGTTAGTCAAAGCGAAGCTATTGTTCATTCAACAGTTTCTGAAAGTTCTATAAATGATAAACCTTTTGACCTTGATGAATTTTTAAGGGAAACTGAAGAAAAAAATTATAGTTATGTACAATCAAGTGTAAATATGCATTATGGCAATAGAAAAAGATAATCGATTACTAAAACGATTATCTTTTTTTAGTTATTTTTATTAAGCAGCTTGTTTATCTTGTTTTCTTAAACTTCTAATTTCTCTTGCACTCATTCTAATTTTTGTTCCATCTTCAAGTCTGATTACTTGTAAATTTGGTTTTTGTTGTTTTTTAGTAGCATTTAAAGCATGTGATCTACTATTTCCAGTTAAAGGCTTTTTGCTAGTAACTTTTTTTGCCATAATAATTCCTCCTTTACTAAACGTTTCTGCTTTATAACTTTACCATAAATATAACATAAAGTCAAATAAAATATATTAAATTTGTTGACTGTGCGTACGAACGTATGATATAAATGAAGAAAGGAGAGTGATTAGATGTATAACTTATTATATGTTAAGAGTAATTACTCTCTTCTTTCTAGCCTTTTAACTATTGATGATATTATAAACTATAATATAAAAAATAAGCGAGGCTCTGCTGTTATCTGTGATGATAATATGTATGGTACTATGGAGTTTATTAAGAAATGCCAGAGTAAAAATATAAAACCAGTTATTGGGTTAGAAGTTTCTATTAATAATTATAAGATATTATTGTATGTGAAAAATTATCAAGGGTATCTTAATTTGATTAAGATATGTACGATGCAAAATGATCATACTTTGACTATAGATAGTCTTATTAGATATAAAGATAATCTTTTTTGTTTAGTACCTTATAGTAGTTTAGACTTTTATTTAGAATATAAAGATGAACTTCAAGATATTTATCTTGGTTTTAGTGATAAAAAAGAAGAGGCAGAATGTTTAGTTATTACTAATAATATTATTTATTTAAAACCTTGTTTATATAAAGATAAGCAGGATAGTGATTATTTAAAATATCTTTATTTAATTAGAGATGGGAAGACTTTAAATGATAATATTACTTATGATGTTTTAGATAAAGAATTGAATGTAACTGATATTATTAATACTTATGAAAATGTAGGATTACTTAATACTTTAAAAATGGTAGATAGTTGTAATTTAGAGTTTCCTAAAGCTAGTTTATTACTTCCTATATATGAATGTCCTAAGGGAGTAGATGCTTCTATTTATTTAGCTTCATTAGCAAAGGCAGGGCTTAAAAAACGTCTTAATAATAATATTAGTAAGCCTTATCTAGAAAGATTAATTTATGAACTTAATATAATTAATGAAATGGGTTTTGCTAATTATTTTCTTGTTGTATATGACTTTATTAGATATGCGAAAAAGAAAGGAATATTAGTAGGACCAGGTAGGGGTAGTGCTGCTGGTTCTTTAGTAGCATATTCCTTAGGTATTACAGAAATAGATCCTTTAAAGTATAATTTGTTATTTGAAAGATTTTTAAATCCAGAACGTAAAACTATGCCAGATATAGATACGGATATTCCTGATATATATAGAGATGATATTATTTCTTATGTTACTAATAAATATGGTAAAAAAAGAGTGTCAGGTATTGTTACTTTTGCAACTCTTGCCGCTAAACAAGTGTTAAGAGATGTTTCACGTATTTTTAGTGTGCCTTTATATAAAGTAGATAGATTAACTTCTTATATTCCTGTTATGTCTCATAGAAAGTTAAGTGATTTTTTTAATGAGAATAATAGTTTTAGAGAATATATAAACAGTGATGAGGTTTTATCAAAAGTTTATAAAGTAGCATGTGTTTTAGAAGGATTTCCGAGGCAAATTGGAACTCATGCTGCAGGTATTGTTATGTGTAAGAAAGATTTAGATGAAGTTATACCCCTTACTAAGAATGATGATATGTATTTAACTGGATATTCTATGAATTATTTAGAAGAGTTAGGCCTTTTAAAGATGGATTTCCTTGGAATTAGAAATCTTACTATTATTATGAATGTTATAGATATGGTTTTAAAAAATAGAGGTATAAAAATAGATTTTAATAATATTCCTTTAGATGATAAAGAAACTTATGATTTATTTACAAGAAGTGATACAAGTGGTATTTTTCAGTTTGAATCTAGTGGAATGAGAGGTTTTCTTAGAAAACTTAAACCTAGTAATTTTAATGATTTAGTAGCAGCAATTGCTTTATTTAGACCTGGTCCTGCTGAAAATATTGATTTATATATTGCAAGAAAAGAAGGACGTGAGCGGGTAATTTATCAAGATAAGTCTTTAGAAGGGGTATTAAAAGATACTTATGGAATTATGATTTATCAGGAACAGATAATGCAAGTAGCACATATATATGCTGGTTATACTTTAGGAGAAGCGGATATTTTAAGAAGAGCGATTAGTAAGAAAAAAGTAGATGTTTTAAAGAATGAAGAAAGTAAATTCTTAGAAAAGTCTAAAGCCTTAGGACATGATGATGCTACTTCTAAGACAATATTTGCAAGTATTATGAAATTTGCTGGTTATGGTTTTAATAAATCTCATGCCGTTGCTTATTCTCTTGTCGCTTATAAAATGGCTTATTTAAAAGTTCATTATAAATTAGAGTTTTATGCTAACTTACTTAATAATGTAATAGGTGCTAGTTCTAAAATGCAAGAGTATTTAAGAGAAATAAGAAGTCATGATTTGAAAGTATTAAAGCCTGATATAAATAAGAGTACTAATAGATTTGTTATTGATGGTAATAATATAATCTTTCCATTTTCTACTATTAAAGGAGTAGGAACAAGTGTTTCTAGTTTAGTGTTGAGGTCAAGGGATAAAGAATTTACTGATATATATGATGCCTTTTCTAAATTAGTTAGAGCAGGAGTTACAAAGAAACAATTAGAATCTTTAATTAATGCTGATGCTTTTAGAAGTTTAGGTTATAATAAAAAGACACTTATTACTAATTTAGATAGTTTAGTTAATTATGGTACTTTGACTGTTGATCTTGATGAGAGTTTGGTATTAAAACCAGAGATAATTTTAACTAATGAGTTTTCAAATAATGTTTTATTAGAACAAGAAGAAGAGTGCTTTGGTTTTTATATTAGTAATCATCCTGTTACTACATATAAGAGTAAGTATCAAAATATTATAAGTATTAATAATTTAAGTAATTATTTTAATAGAATAGTTAGTACTATAGTAATGGTAGAGAAAGTTAAAGCGATTAAGACTAAGAAAAATGAAGATATGGCTTTCATAACTGCTAGTGATGAGACGGGTTCAATTGATTTTATCTTTTTTCCTAGAGTATATAAAAATAATATGGATATTAAAAAAGGAGATATTTGTATATTTACAGGAACAGTAGAGAAAAGATATGATGAATTACAATTAGTAGTTAGTAAAATTAATTATATAAGGAGAGAAAATGAAGAAGAGTAATATTATATTATCAATTGTTTTAGTTATTGTTTTGTTAGGAATAGATTTATTGTTAAAATACTTAGTTAGTACTTATTTAACAACTGTTAATATTATAGATAATTTCTTTTCCTTAACCTATGTTTTAAATGATGGGGCAGCCTTTTCTTTATTTGCAAGTAGGACTTATCTATTAATACTTATCGCTTTAATATGTCTATTCTTTATTATTTATGAATTAAAGAATAATTTAGATGATAGAGTACTTTCTATAGGTTATTCTCTAGTCTTAGCAGGTCTATTAGGTAATTTTCTTGATAGATTAATAGATGGTTACATTATAGATTACTTATCATTTAAAATATTAGGATATAACTATCCTATCTTTAACTTTGCAGATATATTAATAGTAGTAGGAATAATTGTAGTTATAATTAAAGAAATATTAAAAGAAAGAGGTAAGAAAAATGAAGTTAGAAGTAAATAGTGAAGGAGTAAGACTAGATAGTTATATTGCAAGTAATAGTGATTTATCTAGGAGTAGAGTATCTAAGTTAATTAGTGAATCCAAAGTACTTGTTAATGGTAAAGAGAAAAATGCTAGTTATAAAGTGAAGCTAGGAGATATTATTGAAGTAAGTGTTGAAGATGAAATTAATTTAGAAAACCTTGAACCTACTAATATTCCTCTTGATATTGTTTATGAAGATGAATACTTAATGATTATTAATAAACAAAGTGGTCTTGTTGTCCATCCTGCCCCAGGTCATGTTACTGATACTTTAGTTAATGCTCTTATTTATCACTCTAAAGTAAGTAAAGATGGAACCTTTAGACCAGGTATTGTTCATAGACTTGATAAAGATACTAGTGGTTTAATGGTAGTTGCTAAAGATGTTAAAACTATGGAACTTTTAAGTGAGATGATAAAAAATAAAAAGATAGAAAGACATTATCTTGCTATTGTTGACGGGGTTATAATGCATGAGACAGGAACAATTGATGCTCCTATTGGAAGAGATGAAAATAATAGACAAAAGATGGCAGTAACATCTCATAATAGTAAAGAAGCGATAACTAATTTTAGAGTATTAAAAAGATTTAAAAATAATACTTTAATAGAATGTATCTTAGAGACTGGTAGAACTCATCAGATAAGAGTACATTTAAACTACATTAAACATCCAGTTAGTAATGACCCTTTATATGGTAATCATAAAAATGTAACAGAGTTTGGACAAATGTTACACTCTAAGAGTATTAGCTTTATCCATCCTATTACAGGTAAAGAGTTATATTTTGAGAAAATACCACCTAAAGAGTTCTTAGATTATTTAAAGAGTTTAGAGAATGAAGAAAAAACTTTTGACTAATATATAATATTTAGTGTAGTATAGTAGTATATAAGTACAGGAGCAGATATGCTTTATACTAATGTCAGGTGTCGTTAGACATTTTACAAGGTTAGTCAAGGAGTGCTAGCCTTTTTATATTGAAACTTGGAGAGTGAACATAATGAATAAAAAGTATATTATTATAACTTTTATATGTTTATTAATGTCAATAATATTTGGAATTGTTGCCAAAGCTTTAATAGTTGGTGGTACTATACTAGCAACTGGGTTACTGTGTGCTTATTTTGCTAGTGAAGGGAAAAGAATAAATTACATATTAGGATTAATAAATTATCTTTTAATGGGATATGTTGCATTTAAAAATAATTTGTTTGGAATATTTTTCTTTTACATATTTGTATTTGCACCATTACAAGTAAACGGATATTTATCTTGGAATAAAAATTTAGATAATAATAAAAATGTAAAAGTAAGAGAATTCACTTTGAAAAATTCAATAATAATTACATTATCTTGTATTATAGGTAGTTTTGTTCTTGGATATTTATTAAGCTTAATACCTGAGCAAAGATTAGCATTTATGGATGCAAGTTCAAACTGTATAAATTTATGTGGAGTAATTTTAATGATTTTAAGGTTTAAGGAATCATGGTGGATTTGGTTAGTAAATAACATTATAGATTTAATGATTTGGATTATAACTGTTGTAGATAAAGGGAGTGGATCTATAATGATGTTACTTGTATCTATTGGTTATTTATTAATTAACGTATATGGTGTAATTAAGTGGAATAAAGAAGCGAAGAAAAAATAATTAAAGTATGTAACGGTTTTAATATTATATAAGATTTCAGCATTTTAATTATAGATGTGCAAAGGCATTATGAATGGAAAAAGGAGATAAATAAAATATGGATATAAATAGTAAAGAATTTTTAGAGTTTTTAGTGAAAGCAAAGAAAGGTACTTATGCTAATAGTGATGCCCCTAAAGTTTTACCTAGTAGATTAAACTCAAAAGATTATGAGTTTACAGATGGCGACTTTACTTATCATGATACTTATTTTGGTGGAGTTAAGTTTATTGGTGAAGAAGTAGTTTATTATAATGATAATATTCTTTGGGGAATGAATTATTATGGTGTTACAATAGATGATAGCCTAACTGAAGAAGTGATGGACAAAGTATTAAGAGTAGCTCTTATGAAAGTAGGAGAAGATAGGAGTGTTATTCCGGTTAGAGGTCCTAAAGAATTTGTAAATGATGATTACCTTTATACCTTTAACGTAGATGGTGATATGGAAAACTTTATAGGTACTGAACAGATATATAAAGGTGATAAATTAATCTATGAATTAAAATGTCATGGTGGTATAATTAAATAGGAGAAGTTGCTTATGAGTAAAATGATTGTAATGGACATGGATGGAACATTATTACGCTCTGATGATACTTGTTCTAAAGAAGTAGAAGAGTATTTAAATAAATTAAAAGAAGAGGGAAATATTATAGTGCTTGCAACAGGGAGGTGTTTTGAAGAGGTTATGTCATCAGTTGATAATGCCTTTTTTGCAAATTATATTATTAGCCATACTGGAAGTGTAATTTATGATATTTCAAAAGAAAAGTTTATTTTTGAAAGTAAAATACCTGTAGATAGTGTAAATGAAATAGCATCTTTGTATGATGAGAAAACTATAGAACGTATTTCTTTTGTTACTTTAAATAAATATAATCGTTTTACTTTAGACTATTATCAAGACAGTAAGTTTGTTCATATGATTTCAGATGTTAAAGAATTAAAAGATATTTGTAATGACGTATTTAATATTTGTATCCGTTTAAAACAAAATAATTATGTTAATACTCTTATAGATGAAATGAAAATAAAATTTAAAGATTTAGATTTTATTATTATGCAAGATTCTTTTGGTAGTGATAAGAGAATTGAAATAGTTTCTAAAGGTGTTAGTAAATCTACTTCTATAGATAATTTAGTAAAATTAGAATCTATGGATAAAAAAGATGTTATATGCTTTGGTGATGGACTTAACGATATAGATATGCTTGAATACTCTTCTGTTAGTGTAGCGATGGGTAATGCTTTAGAAGATGTGAAAAATGTTTGTAAATATGTTACAGATACTAATGATAATGACGGAATTATGATATTTTTAAAAAAATATTTGGGTGATTAATATGAAAGTACTTAGTTTGACTGAACCATATGCAACATTAATTAAACTTGGTAAAAAGAGAATAGAAACTAGAAGTTTTAAAACTAATTATAGGGGAGAGTTGTATATTCATGCTAGTTCTACGAAAATTCCTAAAGAATGGAAAAATAATGAAGAATTGATGAGTCTTGTTAAAGATAGTGAGCTTTCCTTTGGTTATATCATTTGTAAATGCAAATTGTTAGACTGCGTTTATATGGATAAAGAGTTTTTAGATAAAATAAAGAAAGATAAATTAGAGTTAATCTGTGGTGATTATAGAATTGGTAGGTATGCTTGGATTTTAGAAGATATTGAAGTATTAGACAAGCCTATATTTGCTAAAGGAAAGCTAGGTATTTGGAATTATGAAGAAGATAATAGTAAATAATTTATAAAATAGATAAAAGTAATGAGTAAGTGAAGTTTGATAAATAAGTAGTAATATTTGTTATGTATTTATTTCTTATATAAAATATGTTAAAATATATAACGAAGGGGAGATATCAATGGAAGAACATGTTATAGATATGAATGAAAAAAATACTCTAGCCATGAAACTTTTGCATTATTTTATTACAGAAAAAGGATATACTCCGATAATATTGCAAGGCGCTGAAGATGAGATTTGGCTTGAAAATCTAGATGAAGATTATAAAGTAGTTAGATTAGTTATGAGATATATTCATAATGATGAACAATATAAATTTGATGTTTTTAAGACAAATAGAATTTTAAGAAAGATTAGGAAAAAAACATTATCGTTTAAATTAAATACTTTAAGTATATTTTTAGATCTTGGTGGTAGTGTTAATTTAGATGAATTTAAAAGTGATAATATAACAGCGGTTGAAGTACATGAAGATGCTGATGTTAAGAAAAATAAATTATTAAAGTCTGTTTTTCCTGATTTATCTCGTAAATTAAAATTTAGTGAAGAAGGAATAGAGTTATTTATAAAAGTTACTAATGATATAAATGATCATAATAAAAAAGATCAAGAAAAAGTTGCGGATGTATTTGCACCTAAAAAACCTATAGTTACTTATGCTTTAATTATAATTAATTTATTTGTATTTTTATTCCCGACTTTTATGGGAAACTTTGATGAAGTAACAGCATATTTAGGTTCTTTTGGGCCATTTGTTAAGATGGGACAATATTATAGATTATTAACAGCAGCTTTTGTTCATGCTAATCTTGCTCATTTACTATTTAATATGTATGCATTGTGGATTATAGGAATGCAGCTTGAAAGTTTTATTGGTAAATGGAGATTTTTAGTAGTTTATTTATTTAGTGCTGTTTGTGGGTCCTTATTATCAGTGGTAATTACACCAGATGCTTTAAGTGTAGGTGCTAGTGGTGCTATATTTGGTTTGCTTGGTGCTTTACTATATTTTGGATACCATTATCGTATTTATTTAGGGACGGTTATTAAAAGTCAAATTATTCCACTTATTGTAATTAACTTGTTATTAGGATTTATGGTTCCTGGTATAGATAATGCCGCTCATATAGGTGGTTTAATTGGTGGAGCTTTAATGATGATTGCCGTAGGAGTTAAATATAAGAGTAGTAAGTTTGAACAGATTAATGGTTTAATTGTTAGTTTAATCTTTTTAGGGTTTTTAGTATATATGGCTTTATTTGCCTAAAGGAAATTAGGTTTATACCTAATTTTTCTTTAATGTTTACTACGAACTAAAGTTTTATTAATAAGGAGTATAACAAAGAGTACAATCAGAGGTGATAGAATGATAGCAGGTGTTTTAGTTGAAGTAACTAATAAAAGTGTGGATAGAATATTTGATTATATTATTCCTAGAGAATTAGAATCTAAAATAAAAACTGGAAAAAGAGTACTTGTTCCTTTTGGTTCTAGATCTTTATTAGGCTTTGTTTTAGAAATAAAACAAGTAAGTGATGTTAATAATTTAAAAGAGATATATGATGTTATAGATGATGAAGTAATACTAAATAAAGAATTATTAGAATTAGGACAGTATTTACATAAAACAACTCTTGCATCCTTAATTAGTTGCTATCAAGTTATGCTTCCTAAAGCTTTAAAAGCTAGTATTAAAAGTAATGTTAATAAAAAATATAGAAAAGTTTATTATTTGAATGATTTTTCTAATAAGAAAATAACGGAAAAACAGCAAGAAGTTATAGATTTATTTAAAGATAAGGATAAATTGAATCGAGATGAGTTGAAAGCTGTTTCTTTATCTATTCTTAATACTTTGGTAAAGAAAGATATTTTAAGAGTAGAGGAAGAGGAAGTTTATAGACTAGATTATGAGAAAGAAGATCAAAAAATAAAAAAACTTACATCTTTGCAAGAGTCATGTGTTAATAATATTTTAAGTACAGAAAAATTAGTTTCTTTACTTTTTGGGGTTACTGGTAGTGGTAAGACGGAAGTATATATGGAGTTAATAGCTAGATACCTTGAGAAAGGTCTTAAGAGTGTTGTTTTAGTACCGGAAATATCTTTAACACCACAGCTTATTAAGAGGTTTCAAGAAAGGTTTGGAGAAAGAATAGCTTTGTTACATAGTTCTTTATCTGATGGAGAAAAGTATGATGAATATAGACGAATTGTAAGAGATGAAGTTGATATTGTAATAGGTGCTAGAAGTGCTGTTTTTGCACCTATTAAAAATCTGGGACTTATTATTATAGATGAGTGTCATAGTGATGCTTATAAACAAGAAAATAATCCTAGGTATAATGCTAAAGAAGTAGCGATAAAACGAGCAGAAGTAAATAATGCTAAAGTTGTTTTAGGTAGTGCTACACCAATGCTTGAAGAATATGCTAGAAGTTTAAAGAATGTTTATAATCTTGTAACTTTAAAAAGTAGGGTTAATGGCAGTTTGCCTTTAGTAGAGTTAATTGATATGAATAAAGAAATTAAACGGTCTAAAGGGCATTTTTCTTTACCATTAGTTAAAGAAATTAATAGTGTTATCGAAAAGGGGGAGCAAGTAATACTTTTGTTAAATAGAAGGGGATATTCATCTTTTGTTACTTGTTCTAATTGTGGAGAGAGTATTAAATGCCCTAACTGCGATATTACTTTAACATATCATAAAAGCAGTAATATTTTAAGATGTCATTATTGTGGTTATGCTACTAAATATCAGGTTACTTGTCCTAGTTGTCATGAGAATTCTTTAAAGGATTTAGGAGTAGGCACTGAAAGAATCGAAGAAGAGCTTAATACTATCTTTCCTAATTATAAAGTAATTAGAATGGATGTTGATACTACTAGTAGAAAAGGGGCTCATAAGAAAATGATAGATGCTTTTAGTAGGAGGGAAGCAGATATTTTACTTGGAACGCAAATGGTTGCCAAAGGACTTGATTTTCCTAATGTTACTTTGGTTGGGGTTATTAATGCGGATACTTCTTTAATGTTACCTGACTTTAGAAGTAGTGAGAAAACTTTTGCTTTGCTTAATCAAGTAGCAGGAAGAACGGGTAGAAGTTTAAAACCTGGTAAAGTTATATTTCAAACATATAATGAAGATCATTATGCCATTAAATATGCAAAAGAAAATGATTATGAATCTTTTTACAAAGAGGAAATGAAAGCAAGAAAACTAATGAAATATCCACCATATTATTATTTGGTTTCTTTAAATATATCTAGTAAAGATAGTAAACAAGCTTTGATAGAGGCAAAAAAATGTGAAAAACTTTGTCTTAAATATTTAGATAAAACTATTATATTAGGGCCTAGTCCTGCTACTATATTTAAAAAGCAAAATATTTATCATTATCAGTTAATACTTAAATATCAGTATCAAGATAATATATATGAAGTCTTAGAGAAATTAGTAGAATATTATGCGGCTATTAGTAAAGTTAACTTAGAAGTTGACTTTAACCCCATCCATTTGTAGAGTAAAAATATCTTTTATGATACTGTAAATATGTAAGAGAATTTTCATAAATTAAAAAAAGAGAGCATTCAATGTCTTATGTGTTAAGTGCTTCTCTTGTAATGGGTTTGCCCCTAATTAAACAGAGTATGTTTGTTAGGTGCTTGCTTTTTGTTTTTGATGATAATATTATTATAAATTAGATCTAACTGTTCAATAAAACATAGTCAATTATTAATGGTAATTTATGGTAAAACATTGTAATGATTCTTGACATTATTTCTTATAATAGGTAGAATATTAAAGTATTTTAAGAAAGGGTGATTAGATTGAATATTAATGATTTTAGATATAAGGAATGGAGAGAATTATTAGAAAATGAATATGGTAGGGATTATATGATGGCTGTAGCTAAGTTAAGTGCTAAAGCTGCTTATAATGCTGAAGGCTCTTTAAAGGATGCTTATGTTTTAACAGAAGATGAACATTTTGCCTTACTTAAACATCATAAAGAGCCATATAGAAGATTTCTTGATGATGTTTCTAAATATACTAAAGAGGTAGCAGAATTATATAAATATAATCAAGGAAAAGATATAACTTGGGAAATAGTTGGTGTAGACTATAATGGAGCGTTTTTAGTAGAAAAATATGGTGTTGCTGTATATAAACAAGCTAATGATGAGGTACCCTATAAACCAGATAGTAGAGAACGTGATTTTTTAAATGCAAATATAAAGTTGGGTCATTTAGTACATGAGGGTATATCTGCTTCTTCAGTAATTGATTTAGACTTATTACAACAATCACTTGCTAGTAAAGGAATTTCTTCTTATATTGATTATGAAGAAAAAGTTTTCCATTTTAATGCTATTAACCATGTAAAAAAGAACGTTAAATTTTAAGTAAAGTGCACAATTAAGTGCATTACGACCCAAAATGTGTATTTTCATAAGAAAATGCACATT
>CALVKV010000027.1 GCA_944333305.1 uncultured Bacilli bacterium | reverse complement strand
AAAAGTGGCTACCCTATATAAAAAATACCTTTAATATAAACAAATATTGTGGCTACCTTTTTCTTTAAAAGTGGCTACCATCATAAAATAGCCATTATAAATGTGCTTCCTTTAATTTCCAAGTGGTGGTCTAAAACCAGTATTAGGATTTTTAAAGTCATTAAAGTCTGATGAACTACTTAATGTAAAATCAATTAACTGCATTCCATCAACTAATTCTCTATTTTCATTTTCTACTTGATAATGTAAATGATTACCAGTTGAATATCCAGTAGTTCCTGCTGATGCAACTTGTGTCCAATGACTTACTGTATCTCCTTCTTTCACTTTCGCACTATTAGGATAAAGATGAGCGAATATTACATAATAGGTTTCATCATAATCACTATCACATTTTAAGGTAATTGTATTGCCAACACTATTTCCACTTTGGTCGTAAGGAAGATTAGAATCTTGAGTAAAGTTTACTTTTTCAACTACTCCATCACAAACTGAATAGACTGGTGTTTGAGCTGGTACTGCTAAATCCCAACCATTGTGAGTATTACTTTCTCCATATACTGTTCTTTGTTCATTAAAGAAACTTGTTACAGCAAACTCACTTTTTAACGGAAAATTGAAATGTCCTGTACTTACTACAAGATAATCTTTATTTTCTTCTATATTAACATTAGTGCAAGCAGTCATATTTTTTACCCTTTGATCTTCACAAACACTTTCTATTTCTCTAGCAGTTTTTGCCTCTTTATTTTGATTCATTGTATATAGAATATCTAGCGTCAATGTTGAATCTTCCAAATAAAAATATAATAGTCTTTGTAGTGGAACGTATCCATCTTTTAGATATGTATTAAGTGCAGTCTTATAAGCATCTGCATATTCTTCATTGTGTTGGACTTTTTCTTTTGTAAGTTTTGTTCCAAAAAAATCAAAAATCATTAACACACAAATTAAAATTACCATTGCAAAAGCTACTGACAAAATGGTACTACCACCAATAATTTTTAGAATAATATTTTTCTTTTTACCTTTATTCATTATTTATACTTACTAAAAATAGAGGAATAATAATGTTCCCCTTTTGAAATAATTTCTATTAATATTTTCTTTGGAATTAAGTCTAACAAGAAATCCATAAAAGATTCATTTGGATCATCAAACTCATCAAAGTATATCTTCTTAAACTCTTTTCTTAACTGCCGACCACTTAATCGTTTCATACTTTAACTTCTTCTCCCATCAGTTCAACTTCAAGTGGTGTAGCAACAATTTTAACTCTTATTCTATTCTTTGAATTAATCGTAAGCAAAAACTCTCCCATCTCTGCTTGCATTAAAAATTCTTTTTGTGTATCAGTTAATGGGTTTTGATAGAATAATTTTAAATAAGTTGTTAAGTCATCTTCTTTTAACATTCCAACTAATTGATACTGACAATTGTTAAAGATTGCCGTTGCACTCCTAACTGAATCATCATCTCCTAAAAAGTCATGAATACTTTGAGTTGCTGGAATAAATGCCCCGTGATACTTTCTAATTCTTCTTGCAATTTGTTCAAAGGTAAGCAATACCTCACTATCAGTATTCTTTAAATATAAGTGAAACTCATCTACTACTACTGCAATATTTTTAATTCTCTTTTTATCTTTTTCTTTATCGTTTACTATCTTATTTCTTACGATAATATTATTTAGATAAGTAAGTAAATTTACTAACTGAGTAGTTATAATTCTTTTGTTTTTACTATATAGCAAGTCCTTTACATTAAATGCAATTAAATTAGCATCAAGATTTACTGATGTATAGCCATTAAATAACATTGCATCAGTTCCAACTTTAAATCTATCTAACAATATCTCTAACTTATCAACTATTTTTAATTGTTCTGGGTTAGTAATCATATTACGATAATCTGGTAGAAATTCTATCAAGTCGGAAAATATTGGATAATCAGTATTTTCTAATTTCTCTAACCTAGATATTTTTGTATTTTTAGTTATACCAAACCTTTTATATAGTTTTTCAATCATATCTAGCATAACTACTACTTCACTTTCTTTTATTTCTTCAAAGGCACATTTAATAAATGTTTCTAGTGATCCTAGATGTTTAGCAAGAGGACAATCTTCATAATTAATTGAATTTATATCGCCATCTTCTTTTTCTTCTTTATCACTAGGAAGAAATCTTACTTGTAGTGGATTAATGATACCACCACTAGAAGAATACATATCAATATACTCTCCTTTATTTTTCCTAACTAACTTTTCATACTCGCCCTCTGCATCAAACAAAAAGCAAGAATTACCACGATTAATTTCATTAATAATCATTTTCTTTAATGTAAAACTTTTACCACCACCAGTTGATGCAATTATGGCTAAATTACTTGATGGTCGTGTTGCATCTTTATGAAATAAATCAAATATTGTTGGTAAAGCTGTATGAATATCTGATCCTAAAATATAACCTGTTTCATCATTAAAATGAGTAATCGTAAGTGGGAATGATGCTGATAAAGTTAAACTAGGAAGATAGTTATGATAATCTTCAAAACCATTTTTAGTTATATCGAATGCTTGCCAACCTTCCATTTGCCTCATTCTAGGAACATCTAATTTAATTTGAAATACATCAGCAATTTTTCTTAACTCTTTTAACTTTTCTTCACGTTGTTTTCTATTACCACTTATTACAATAATGAAATCAACTTCTTTGATTTTTTCATCGCCATTTTTAATTTGTGTCATTAATGCTTGAAAGTTCTCTCTTTCAGTATCCATTTGAGTAGCATCTGATAATTTTCTAGTAGTGCTTCTTTCGGAAACTAAAAATTCATAATTACTATCTAATCTTCTAACCAGTTCTTCAGTTGGTATTGTATCTTTAATATGAATACAACATCTTGTATCTGGAACATTAAATAGTTCTTCAAAAAATAACTCATCTATAAATGGTGGTAATCTTTTAATTGTTACAACTTGTATTTCTGTATCATCTGATTTTATATAACCTACTGTTTCATTAATAAAAAAAGGAGTGATTAGTTCTACTAAATCGCTCCACATTAATTGTTCTATATTAGCATTCGATAAATATAAGTTTATCAAAAACTGATATATCTCTAGTTTATTTGTAATCATTTGAATATGTAATCTAGGTGTCATATTGTAACAATGCATTTCTAGTTCTTCTGATGTATGTTCTAATGCTTTATCATTATCACTAATTAATACAAAATAATATCTACTTGTAGTAGTAAGATTTTGTTCTTCTAATATTTCTAATCTATCATATCTTTCTTTTAAAAATGTTAGTTTTTCTTCATCATTAGCAAATTCTTCCATTAGTCTATTGTAGTAATCTTTATTAGCATTTAGATCTATCTTATCATCTAACTTGTATATTCTTAAATTTAATCCTTTTAATTGATAAAGAAATTTTAATTGATTAAAAAAGTTTTGCTTTTGATTATTTGATGTTAGTGATAAATCAATAGCATCAACCGAAAAAACTCTTGCAAAACTATTATCACGAAGTTTTATAATTCCATTATCATTTACTACTTCTGCATTGGTAAAACTTTGAGCATTTTTAAACTTTCTTTTTAAAACACCTTTAGTTATGTATTTTTGTTTTGAATTGTCTTTCTTCTTAACAAACTTTTCTATAACTTTATGTTCTTTCTTTTTCTTTTTTTCTTCTTTAGTTACTTGTTTTTTCAAAGTTGTCCACCTCTCCTTTCCTTTGATATACATATATCTTATTTCTAAATAAATATTTAAAAATTAAACCTATTACTTTATACATTCTATTTTTCTTACTAACATTAATAGGTAGTAAACAAAAAATTCCAATCATTAATCCAACAATAGAAGGTATTTTGAGTGGTGTAAAGCAAAATAAGACTATAAATAAGATTAATATTGGTAAAGCAATAATAATATCAGATACCTCGATACCTTTAAAACCTAAATTTCTTTTTATTGATTTTACTGTAATATACATAAATTCATTCCTCCTATATCATGTTTTTTCTTCGGTAATAAGATGTATTATAACTCGCTCGTGGCATTACTCTTCTTACAGTATTATGCAAACTACTTGCTCCTGCATTTACAAAGGCATCACTTGCACTAAACTTATTGCCACTAGGTTTACTTCCCATTTTTTGACCAGCCATATACATTCTTGTTCCCATAGCACTAGCAAATCTCTGCATTCTATTTGGTGTTTGTCCACTAGATGGATCAACTGCACCCATTACTCCTAAAGCAAGTCCTGCTTGAGATAAAGCATGAGAGCCTACTGCTTTTCCACCTTTCATAGCAACACCAGTACCTAAAAGAGCTCCACCAAGTGTTGCTCCTGCTCCAATAGTTGCTCCAATTCCAGCCATTTTGCCATAACCCATTAATGACATTAATTGTTCTCTACCACTCGCTGCACTTACATTTGAGCCAATAAATCTGTTAATCACTTGACTACCTGTCATGATGAATGTCGCACATCCAAGATATAATAATGCTTTAGTTGTAATATTCATAAACGAATTATTAAAGAATGTCGTAACACTTATTTCTTGCATTACCATTACTGTTAGACTGACTATTAGCATTACAACTGCACTTTGGAGTGCGAGCGATACTAATTGTTCAATAACTGCACCTCGCCTTTGCTTATTACAAACACTTGTTGCAAATATTATTGGTGCTATTGAAAATAGAAATAAAAATTCTATTTGCCTTCTTCCTAACATAATTCCAGCAAAGAATAAACTATATAGGAAAAAGCCACCACTTAATACTGCCATAATCCAATTTATTTCGTATTTATAATCTTTTTCATCAGATAATATTACTCTTGATTTAGTTACATATTTTGACAAATATAATTCATCATTATCAAATGAGCCACTACTTACTAATTCTGATATACTTTTACTTTCATCAAACTTTTCGCTATTCTTATAACCATCTCTATAAGAAATAAACATTGTAAGCATTGAATCACTCATTTTTGAATTGCTTGTCGTTTCAAAAATATTTCCTGTATAATTAGATAAGGTAATTGAAAAGTTAGATACTTGCACAAATAAAAATGTAGATAGCATAATAAGCGTTCCACATTTTACTGCCTCCATGATAATCATTTTAAACGTTGTTTCTTCATCTGGATCTAACAATTTATTTACAAATCTCCATACTATAAATAATGCAAACAATGTTACTGCTATTGCCATAGCACCATTATAAAAATTTATGAATGTTTGATTGTTTGATAAAGAATTAATAATATCAAAAGCATTAAGTTCTTTTATAATCTGCAAAAGTCCATCAATTAAGTCATAAATAAAACTTGTTAAATACCAACCTAAACTACGTAATAAATCAAAAACTTTTGTCATCATAAAGCATTACACCTATGTAAATAATTTTATAATAATATTAACTAATGAGATTGCTAAAATTATTCCGAATATTCCAAGTAATGTCTGTAAAATCCTTGTTTTTACTCTAGGCTTTTGGTCGACATCTACTACTGCATACATAATGAAACTTACAACTAATGCAATACCAGCAAGGGATATTCCTACTGCTAATGCCCAGTCAGTTATTTGTTTAATTACATTTAAAACAGTATCTATTGTATAAGTTCCACCCTCTAATTGTTGAATTGCTAACGTACTTAAAAAATTCTTCATTATATTCACCCTTTCCTTTATTCATATACAAAAAAATAACTGTGCAACTATTACCCAATAATTGCACAGTTTTATATTTTATTTTGACATATCTTTGTTGTTATTCTCTAATCTATCCGATAGTGTGTCATTCATATAAGAATTAACTAATTCTTTATTACAAATAACATCTTCAATATCAACTCTATCATCATTACCTGCTACAAAGTGTTTACCATCAAACGAATTATCTTTATCACTAAAGTTTCTTTCAAATATTAATGGTACTGTACTCTCACAATTGGAATGATAGATTGCAAAAAAGCCTTTTTGTTTAGCTTTTAATTCAGCATCTAAATAAATATTATTATCAACGATAAAACCGATAACCTCATAATATTGATTAAACTCTTTACTATATGCTTGTCCTCTTACTAATGGACCTATCTCAGTAGGTCTTAATTCAAATTCTTTTGTATTTGAGTTTTTAATAATATCCAAGCATCTTTTAATTTTTTCTTCCATAGTAGAATTATCTAATTCTTTCATAGACTGATAATACCATGTACTATTTTCAATTATCTCTGATTTTTCATCTAAAACCTCTTTAATAAAAATATTGCTTTTAGTCATATAACTTTGTTCTTTATCAGTCCATAAATCTAAATTAGTAAAGAATATTTGATCATCATAGTCAAATCCTAGAAAATAATATTTTTTATCATCAACACCTATAAATGCTTGTCCTTTTTTTAATTCATCTTTCAAGTTCATCATGCTCCTTTACTCTATCATCATTAAAGCAACATTGTAAACCACCATAACCACATATCATATACTCGCCATCATCTAGTGTTATATAACTATGTAGATTGTATTTATCAATTTCCTTTTTTAGAGTATTAATATCTTCATCAATAAATTCTTCATCTTCTTTTAATTCTTCCCAATCGTTATAATCAATATGACACATATCAGCATCACTTTCACAAACATAATCATATACGTATTTAAGTAATGGACTTGCCTCACTTACTTTTGGTAAATTAAATTCTAATCCATTGTTTTCTTTGATTAGTTCTGTTAATGAATCTATAATATCCTCTACTGAAGATGAATTATAATCACAACTAAGATCAGAGGTATTGTAATATTCTATTGCATTGACTGTATTTTTAGTTTCGGTATCTTCTACAATGTAATTGACATATAAATCATCTGCATTGTTCCAATAACTTAATATTTTATATTGATACTTACTCATACTTATCTTTCCATTTCATCTTTTGATTTATCTTTTAATTCTTGAACTTGACCATCGGAAGTATAAACTTTATTATTTTTTCTATCAGTAATTTCAAAGCCTAAAATATCTATTGCTTTATCTTTATATGTTTTTCCATCTTTTTCAACATCTTTAGTATAAGTAGATATTCTACCTTTAACAGAGATCCAGTCTCCTTTTTGGATTTCAATACCATAAGTATTTACTAATTCTCCCCTTAAAACAATAGGGACATATTGAGTATTACCATTATTATTTTGTGCTAAATCGAATCTTAACATTTTCTTACCATTTTGATTGGTATAAATGTTATTTATATTAGCAACATTCCCTTCTAATTCAAAACTATTTTTAGAGTTTCTTACTTCTCTTTCTTTTTCATTATTCATCTTTCTTTTTCCTCCTTCATTTTATTAAATCTTTCATATATTTTTTATATAAAGTTAAATCAGTTCCATCCATGCTTTCTATTTTGCAGTCATTATCTTCTAAAAATTGCAAAAATTCCATATTATGAACTGTATTTCTTGATAATTGTGTTATATCTTTAATTATCACTTTGGAGTATTCTCCATTTTCAATATCTTCTTTTAAGTCATTTAATTCTTTTCTATCTAAATCTAACCTATTTTTCACTTTATCAAAGTAAAGAGTATAATCGTAATTTTTCATAAGACACCAATCGGCTACTCGGTTTAGAAAAAAATCAATCGACTTTCTACTTTGGTCTTTAAAACTAGCATATACTGCAACTTTTTCCATTTGATTTTCCTACCTTTCCAAGTCATCTTGTACTTTTTCTGTTTCCTTGTTAAAGCTAGATAAAGCACTATCTAAATCATGTCCAAAGTAATGACCATGTAACCAACTACCTGTTTCTTTATCTAAATCAGAAACAACAATGAATTGTTTACTTTGAATAGCATAGACTAATGTATATTGGGTATTGCTTTCTTTTAAAACAACACATCTACCCATTCCACTATTTTCAAATTCCATATTAATAATTCTCCTTCTCTATTAATTTGCCAACAAAGACAACTTGTTTATTTGTACCACTAATACAAGTAATTAAAGTAATATCAGAGCCAGTTGTTTGCCTTAAACTTACAGTTCCAGTTTTTTCAACCTCATATCTATCAGTTATCTCATAAATATATTTAATGCTTTCATAATATAAATAAACTTTATCTTCCATTTCTAAATTATTTAAATTTCTAAAATAAGCATGATAACCACTACCAGAATGAGATGCTAAAATAACATGACTATTAGTTTGTTCATTTGGAAATATTGATTCTTTTAAGGTATATATATTTATATCAACATCATTATATTTACTGTTTTTATCAACTAAACCTCGTTTTAAACTGATTTTTGGGATTTCTAAAACTGCTATATAGTTTATAACACTTTCCTTTTTACTTTCTTCTTCAACTTGCTCTTCAGTTGTTTCTTGTTCTATTTGTGGTATTTCTTGAAAAAATATTTCGATACTTTTTTCTTCTTGCTTGTGATTTTCATATAAACCATAGTATTTATAGACAAGCAAAAAAATACTACCAAGAATAAGAAAAGCACTTATTATAATCAACAAGTGCTTATTTTCTATTTTTGCTTTTCTTTTTAGCATAAATAATAATTCCTATACCTGATAATAAAAGTGTTGCTGAAATAATTTCAATAAGAATGTCTTTTTCTTGTGATGTATTAGGAACTTCAACAATCTTTTCATTAGTCATATCTGCTTTAACAATTTCTCCGTTTTCAGTAATAGAAAACCACATTTTCTCCTCGTTTAAAATATAACCATCTGGTGCATCTGATTCTAAAATAAAGTATTTGCCAACTGGTAAATCAGTAATAATGATTTTTCCATTCTCATCAGTTCTTCCCTCAAAAACTTTAACTCCATTTTCTGTAAAGATTTCAATTTTCGTATCAGGTAGTGGATCTCCAGTTACTAAATCAGTTTTGGTAAATTCAAGTTCGCCTTTTGGATACTTATTATCAAGAGTAAATGTTTTATATACCACTTCAGTATATTGATCTTCATAAACAAGTTCAAACTCGTATGTATTTGGATCAAGAACATTGTTATTAGCAGACTTGATTTCCTTTAGTGTATATTTTCCTAAAGGTAAGTTATCTATACTTGCATAACCATCTTTGTCAGTAACTAAAATAGTAACTAATTCGCCTTTCTTATAATAAGTTTTTCCTCCAACAATTATATCTTCATTTGCACGAAGTTCAAATTCTGCTCCTTCAAGTTTAATTTTTTCATAATGATAAGAGTCATCCTCAATGATAAGTTCTTCTCCAGTTTTATTAATTTCTACTTTTCCTTTAACTTGAGTATTTTCAAATTTCACTTCAACAATAGCACCAAATACATCATCATTAATTAAAGTAGAATCATCTCCAATAGCAAATGTTAAGGCTTCTTCATTCCATAAATAACCATCTAACTTTTGATCTTGTTCTTCTAAACGATAAGTTCCACTTTCTAATGGTAATGGTGTAAGTAAAATCCCCTCATCATTAGTTTCAAAAACACATTGTTCTTTGTCTGTAACTTGACATACATATTCGTTATTTTCAACATCAAAAATTTTAAATTTAATTCCTGCTACTGGAATAGTATTTCCAGTTTCTGAATCAATTTTTATAACTTTTAATCTAGCAGTAATTTCTGCATTTGCAAGCAACTTGTAAATTGGATCTTCTGAATATTCATTTACGACTATTTCAAAATCTTCTACCATTTCATGATCTTCAGTTGAACTTACTTGCCTAACTGTATAAGTTCCGTATGGTAAAGTTGCTGTTGCATAACCGTTTTCATCAGTAGTAATACTTGTTACTTTTTCGCCAGTTGACTTTAAATATATATCAAAAGTTACATTAGGCTCACCAGTTAAGAATCCTGTTTCATCACTAGCATAAACTTTAAATATTTTTAAATCACGTTCAATAACTTTCTCTGTAACATCTACCTCTGGATACAAGTCATCTTTCGTAATATTAAAAAAATACTTGGTTTCGTTAAGTTCGTATCCAGTTGAGGATTTTTCTTCTTTTAGAAAAAACGTACCTAAAGATGGCAAATAATCACTTGTTACATATTCTCCACCTTTTGAAATAACTTCGCCTACTCTATTTCCTTCTAAATCATAAATACCATATACTGCACCATCTAAAGTTGCATCTCCTTGAGCAATGCCCAAGCCAGTATCCATGTCAACTTTTTTTACTGATACCTTACCACCTACGATTTCAATTTTTAAATTTACATCAATCGGATCGTAAGCTCCTCTCATCATTAAATCTTGTGATGTAGGATGATAATAAATAATCGCAGGATGTGAGTAATTTTTATCTCTTTTACTGATAGTAACACTACCATCGCCAACATCATTTGCAGTGATACTTAATGTGTTTCCACTAATAGAAGCACTAACATTATCAGTATCAACAACTTCAAACTTATTTAATACATTGTTAGAATCAGTTAATTCTACTGTATCTCCAATAACCATATCAATAGTATCATTAGTTATATTAGGGCTAATATTATGTTCTTCTACCAAACGATTTAACTCATTAATTTCATTTGTGTATTTAGTAATTCGATTTCCATTAAGTGAATCAGTAAAATAAATGTCATAACCATGAGGTACTGTTTGCCATATTAAATATTGAGTTACTGTATACCAATGTATGTCAGTATGGTTTCCATATCCGTAACCATAATATGCAAGCAAAGTAATTCTTCTCCATTGCTCTTGTGTCATCTGTCCTACATAGGATTGGTCAAAATCTTGTCCTGGATAAACAGCTCCATCTGAAACTGGAGTACCAGGTTCAATACAGTAAACGAAACTTCCATCGGAATTTCTAGTAATTACTGTCATCTGTTGGTATTTTCTTGTACTTCCTTTTACCTTTAAGATATAATCTCCACTTATCCATTGAGATTTATCATTAAAAGTTTCATTATATGTTGATGCATTTACTGTTGGCACACATGAAATTCCAATCAACAATAACATCAAACCATTAATTATCTTATTTTTTATCTTCTTCATAAATTCCTCCTATTTTTACCAAAAGAAAAAAGCCTATCAAGGCTTGGGAATATCTGGATAAGCAATATAGTTATTATTTCCATCAAACATAGTCAACATATAGTACATAACACCACAGTCATCAGTAGTATAATCGCAAAAATATCCGTAATACCCGTATTCTTTTTTATAAAGTTCTCCAACTCTATTACATTCTGCCATAGAATCAAAGTCTGCTCTAAAAACTGTATAAAATTTTTTAGGTGTGCAACTAGGTTCTTCTACTACTGGTGGAGTTATCGTTTGTGGTGGAGTTGGTGTTGTTGTTTGCTGGTTATTAGTGTTAGTATCATTTTTAGGAGTTGTATATGTTTCATTTGTATTAGCCTCACTTTGTGGCATTTCTTCCTTTGGTTTTTCTTCTATTTGTTCTTCTTTATTTTCAGTTTCAAGTTTTTCTTCATTATCATCTTCTTCTTTTTCTTCGGTTATACTTTCTGTTTTTAAATCAGAATTTAATCGTGTTTTTGATGATTGTTCTTTTGAAACATCTCTATTATTTATAATACCTATACCTATTACAGTACCAAAAAGAAATAATGATACTATAATTACCAAAATAACTCTTTTAAGCATCTTTCTTTTAGTGGTCATATAATTATTCAACTCCTAACTCCAAAATCGTTATATTGCCTTTTAATGCACTTTGACAACGGATATAACATATTCTATTTATCACTCTAAAAAAGAAATTTTGCAAGAGTTTTTTTGATTTTTTCTAAAAATTACGGTATTTTCTGTCGTTTATTGAAAATGTGCATTTTCATCACTCCTTTCAAAGTTAGTTTTTTGACAATGAGATCCCTATAAACTCATAAAATTAATGCAAAAAAAAAGAGTCCAAAAAGGCTCCTACGGTTACTTTTCAATTTATTATTTATAAACAATTATATTAAATACGATACCAAATCTAATAATTGCACTATTCTTAATAGTATTAAATGCTTCTCTGCCTAAATCAAATTTAGTCCTTAATGATGCCTCTGATTTACCACATAATAAGCAATCATTAATATATGCATTTTCCTCTTTAGACATTATAGAGTATAATTTGTTAAGTTGAATATTAAACTCATTATAGGCTTGCTCACTATCAAGTTTATATTCAACTGCTTTACCAACAGGGTCAGAAACATTATTAGAGAATTGTTCTAATCTTGGTCTATAATTAGCAGTTAATCTAACATGATAGCCATTAATAAACTTATTTCTAGCTATTTTTAGTTCTCTTAACTTTTCTATAACTTTTTCATAAGTCGCTAGTATATCATAGATTACCATTTCTTCTTTTGTTAATGTAAAATTGTCTGCATATTCTTCTTCGTAACATTGTTCATAATTTGTATTCAAAGTAACCACCCTTTCAATATAAAATAAAAGAGGGAAAATTAGAGGGGCAAAAGCCCTTAACTTTCTCTCTTTATAATTCTTAATACGTTATTTTTAGAGACTTTAAAAATACTCGCATTATTATAGCAACTATTTACACTTAAACAGCCGGCTGAAGAACATCCTTTTTTACTAGAAATCATCATATAACCTCATTTCATAAAAAAGGGGCGAAAAAGTCAGTAACTGTTCTCAAAATAGAAATGATACTGCTTTTTCTACCCTAACAACTCTAAATTTTATTAATAATAGCATCTGCCATTACATCAACAAATAAATTGCCTTATATTCTAACGGTTTTAGAAATAAGTGTCAATAGTTTTTATTAAAAAAATAAACAAAAAGCAAAGAAATAATCTCTCTCTTTGCATAATTTGTTTATTTTACATTATTATACCACTTGACAAGATGGAGTCAAGTTTATTTCATGTCTATTTCATGTCGTTTTATGCTTTTTTTATGTCGCTTTTAAAATAACCACTTTTTTAACAATTTAACTCTTTTAAAATGTTTTTTTCAATAGCATCTAAAAGTTTTTCTTCAGACATCATATTTATATATTGTCTTAATTGATTGTATTTATTTATTGCAGTTTCTTTATCTTCCTCAATACCACCAAATACTCCAGAAATATCTAAATCATAATTACCAACTGGGAATGATACAACTGCACCATACTCAAATAATAATCTCTTATTTAAAGGTAATGGCTGATAATCTTTATCTAAAGCAATAGGATCGGTGTGTTCATAATTTATTAAGTATAACCCAAAGGAGATATTACCTTTATTAATATCATCTTTAAATATATAAACATCTTTCAAATCCCTATTACTATGATTTTTTGAAAAATCATCTAAATTAACTCCATCATCTATTTTGGGTATTACTTCATGTAATTCCTTATGTTGCTTATCTTGTAATTCTTTCATCAAGTTGAAAATATTTTTTCTTTTTTCTTCTAGCATACTAAATCCTCTTTTCACTACACAAATACTAATTTGGACTTATGTAAATAATTGTACCACATAAATATGATATTTATAACCTATTTCATAAATTTGTCATAAATTCCCAAACAATAGTATAGAGTTTGGAGTTTTTTATTTTATTAAATAAGTAATAAATAACTCCAAACTCAAAAACGCTTAATAAAAATATCATATTATTAGCAAACCCCATACTCATAACTGATATTGCTAAATCTCTCGGAATATCACATGAATCACAAACAAAATAAGAAAAATCTATATTAGTTTTTATTAAGAAACAAATTCCAAGAAAAATGGGAACTATTATTAATGATGCAAGTAAGGATTTTAATACAATTCGAACGTAATCTTTAAAATCTAAATAATACACTATATCCTTCCTTTCTGTTCTTATTATATCACGTTTTTAGGTAATACACCGACACTTTTTAAATATTTCTATTTTAAATGGGAAAATTATATTAGAGGTGTCGTTATATGATATATGAAAGAATGAAAGATATAAGAACTTACTTTGGGAATACACAGAAAGAACTTGCTGATATTTTAGGTGTAAGTAGATCAACTTATGCTGGATGGGAAAATGGGCTTGATGCTATTATTCTCCCAAAACTAAATGATTTTTGCAATTATTATGGTGTGAGTTTAGATTATATTTGTGGGCTTACTAATACCAAAAAATATGATGTTATCAATGATAAAATTGATAAAAGTGTTTTAGGTAATAATTTAAAGGAAACAAGAACTAAAAATAAGCATACTCAAGAAAAGGTTGCAAATATCATCAATGTAGATCAATCAAACTACTCTAAATGTGAATTAGGTAAAATGTATATTCATACCTATGCTTTAATTGAATTTGC
>CALVKV010000026.1 GCA_944333305.1 uncultured Bacilli bacterium | reverse complement strand
TCTTTCTTATTACTAAAACCAAGTTCCTTTTCTACTTGTAACTCTACAGGAAGTCCATGAGTATCCCAACCTACTTTGCGAAGAACTCTATATCCCTGCATAGTCTTATATTTACAGAAAGTATCTTTCAAAAACTTAGCCATCATATGATGAAGCCCTGGTTTACCGTTAGCAGTTGCAGGCCCATCATAAAAGACAAAGTTTTCCTTACCTTCTCTATTATCAATACATTGTTTTAAGATATCCATCTTCTCCCAAGTCTTTAAAATATTCATCTCGACTTCATGAGTCTTACCTTTTTCAAGTTCTTTAAATGCCATAATTATCTCCTCCTAAACAAAAAAAATCTATGAATCACAAGGGCATTAAAGAATCTAACACTGTACCACCTTGGTTCATAGATTTTATCTATCTTGATTATTTAACGGTATTACCCGGCTTTAACTTATCCTTAAAGCACAACTTGAAAGTGATCCGAAATAAGTTCCTTTATTAATTTCCACCAACCATTAACTCTCTATAAAATTTCCTTATTTCCGTCTTTCGCACATGTTTTAAAATAAACTAAACAAAATATAACATAATTTATATAGTTTATGCAACTATTTTTATAAATGTTTTTTTAAAATATTAGGTTTTAAATAAGTTAGTGCTTCCCTATCTAAAATTTCAGTAGAAGTTTGTTCACCAATTATTAAATTATTATACTTTAATTTACCTTTAATTAATTGTAAATTAAGTTCTTCTTTTGCAAACAGAAAAGAATCATCAAAAAGGCCATATCTTGTTATCTGAACAGAAGTATCTATATCAGTAGGAATCATTCTAATACCATACGAGTAAAATTGATTATAACAAATATTTTGCCTATCACAATAAGAATAGCAAGCATTTAATGTAGTATTATGTTCCATAGCATATTTCTTTAGCTGCTTATACTTTTCCAAAACCAATTCTTTTTTTAAAGCATCAGGATATTTTTCCAATAATAAATTAAGTTCATTTAACATTGCCTCAAGTATTTTTATTGAATGCGAAGAAACATAGTCTTCATTTCTTTTAGTTTTATCTAAAGTAACTAAAGAAACTATCCTAACTCCCCAATCAGCTATAATATTTTCTCTTTCAGTAAAATTAGTTATTCTAGCAATCATAATATACCCCCTTCGAGTAAGACTTATTATATACCAATGGAAAGAAAAAAGCAAGAACAAAACTCTTACTTAAATCTCTTATCCTATAAATCATTTATTAAACAAATCACTATGACTACCAGTTTCTACTAAATATAAAATTAATATATCTTCATCATATTTATAAACTAATAACCAATCTGGTTCAATGTGACACTCCCTACAGTTGCTATAATATTTATTATCAATAAGAGCATGATCTCTATACTTGGAATCTAACTCTTTTTTCTTAGATAATATATCAACTACATTTAAAAGCTTATCAATATTTTTGCCTTGTTTAGTAATTTTCTTAAGTTGTTTTTTAAAACTCTTTGTAAACTTAACTTTATAATCAATCATCAGATTCTAAAGCCTCTTTTAAATCTGCAATATTATCATAAGCTTTATATTCATTTGGATGTTTCTCCATATAATCAAGTTCATTAAGGGCTGCTAAAAATTCTCTACTTGGTCTAGGTTCTTTAACCTCAAATGGTATTCCTCTTTCGTAAATTGCTCTTTTTAAAAACATATTTATAGCAACACTCATATTTAAACCTAAATTATTAAAAAGAGCAGTCGCTTCTTCTTTAACTTCTAAAGGAACATTCACATTAATAGCACTAGTTAAATTAGACATATAACAATCAACTCCTTTCTTATAAAGATAATAACACATTTTAAGTGTATATGTCAACATACTATCGCACAAAATAAAGAAATTATGTAGAAATATGTAGCAAACATCTATTTCTCATTTTTTAAATTATTCTTATCACGAAATATATCACCTGTATTATAAGAGAGTACTAATGCTTATCTCATACTATCTAATTAAACTCTTTTCAAAGCAATATCTTGTTTTTTTGCTATTCTTTCATCAAAAAAATTATATACCATGCAAAACAAAAATATTATCTTTTCTTTAAAGTATAAACCTTATTATCATCTAGAGTCTCTTTACCAACTATAATTTGTCCAAATTTTCCTCTATTACTTTTAGATTGTAAAGTATGACTAACATCAAGTAATGATGTATAAACTAGCTGTTTTAACTCTCTAGCTCCTGTATCATTTGAAGTAGCAATTTCTAAGATACCATCAATATAATCATCTGTATATGCTAAATCAACACCATAAACATCTTTATAAAACTGTTGCTTTAAAAGAATTGGACTTAACTTACCTTGTTTCAAAATATTTTTCAAATCCTCTTTAGTAAGATTATTATACATAATTTTAGGACTAATTCTTCCCACAATCTCCGGAATAAATCCAAAATTAATTATATCCTTATCAGTAACAGTTAAATCTTCTTTCCTACTATTATTAAAACCTAATTTTTTATTTTTATCTTTTAATATATCAACAAAGGCACCACCTAAAACTATATTCATAAATGTTGTATCTATTATTATTTTATCATAACTAGTTAAACCAACATCATAAACTGTACCATCAAGAAAATTAAGCAATAAATTTTGAACTGCTACATCAGAAACTTCTAAGCCTCGATTAGCAATCTTATCAAACTCATCTAAAAATATTAAAGATTCTTCACATTTTTTAATATTCCTACTGGCATTTTGATAAGCCATTTTTAAAATATCATCTATATCTTTACCAACATAACCAGAACCTGACAAAGTTGGTGTAGAATATTTTGTGAATGGTATTTCCAAATATTCTGCTAAAAGTTTTAACGTTTCTGTTTTTCCAACACCACTAGGTCCCATAATTAAAGGTCTCTCTATTAAATGCGGATCACTAGTCTTATAATTATCACTAATAACCGTAACAAGACTTTCTATCTGTGCATCTTGTCCAATTATCCTTTCCTTTAAATAAGCTTCTAACTCATCTGTATCTATATCTCTTCTAATATTTTTATTTTTTACGTTACTACCATCTTTAGATTTTGTTACTACAGAAACTTTATTAGATGCTGCCTCTTCTTCCTTCTTTTTATCTTTTTCCCGCTCCTCAATTTCTTTCATATCTTTTATAGATTGATTTATAAAATCTCTTAAAGCTTTCTCATCTTTAAGTTGTGTTAACATATATAGTTTTCTCTTAGGAATACTAATATTACCATTATAATAACTAGAATTTAACTTAGGATTACTAACAAGTTCTTTTACATCATATAAAGATAACTGATATATATCTAATTTCTCTTCATCTTCATAATTATATGTTCCAAAAGTAAAATTACCAAACACATCATCTTGATAATATTTCAACGCTTCTTCTATGTTTACAGCACCATATTTAGAAATAAGCTCTTCCTCAGTAGAAACAAAATAAACACCTTCCATTGTTTCACTAGTATTAAAATCCACATCATCAATCAAACAAAATTGATTATTAAATTTATCTAAAAAATAGCCATATTCTTCATTTAAACTTCCTTCTACTACTGTAACAGGATTAAATAAATATACTTCATTAGATAAATATACTTTTTTCATTAACATTGCGTACATAAAAATTCCCCCTAATACTAGTATAGAAGAAAATTAAAAATATGCAAGAAAAAACCAGATTATATAAATAAATAATCTGGCTTTTTATAAGGTTCATCATAAGTTTTATCTTTCATATACTTATCTACAAGCACAACTCTCTCTTCTTCTAAACTCTTAGGAACATCTATGACTCTCTGATTCCTTGAACCTCTAAAGTAAATGTCTAAACTTTTCTCTTCTAAGATAAATTTACCATCTACTAAGACATCTACTTCACTAAGTAATTTCTTCATCTTAGGATTTTTAAGCATTACTTCATAAGTATAACCTGTATAACACCAAACATTAAGTCCCATCTCATGTGCTGCTTTACTAATTTCATAACAAGCTTCACTCTGACAAAGAGGATCTCCTCCTGATAAAGTAATACCATCTTGATTTTTAATAGTTTTTAACTCTTCAATTACTTCACTAACATCAAATAAAGCACCACCATCAAAATCATGAGTATCTGGGTTATGACAACCTGGGCATGCATGAGGACATCCTTGTGTCCAAATAACAGTCCTTACCCCTTCTCCATCAACAATTGAATCAGGTTGCAACCAAGCTGCTAGTCTTATTTTCATACTATTTACCTTCTTTTTTATTTTTTAAAATATCATTTAATCCAGTATGTTTAACACGATCTTTCTCTTCAGCTCTTTTAGCATTATTAAATCTATCAACATCACCAGTTAAATAACCTGTAATACGTCTAATCCTTTCAAATTTTTGTCCTTCTCCAACTATTTTTTTCATATATAATTCCTCCTTCTTATTTTATTCACAACAATTATTATCTATTGAAGTTATTACTTCCATTGGAACCCCTTCAAACTCATGACGTCCACATTTTGGACAAACATCATTAATTACCCCAACATATCCACAAACTGGATCTCTATCTACAGGATGATTAATTGCCCCATAACCAATACCTGCTTCTTTCATAACTCTAATTATCTTTTCAAAAGCTTCTACATTAGATACTGTATCACCATCAAGTTCAATATAAGAAATATGTCCCCCATTAGTAAGTTCATGGAAAGGTGCCTCTTTTTCAATTTTATCAGTAATACTTATATTATAATAAACTGGTACATGAAATGAATTTGTATAATATTCCCTATCAGTAACTCCTTTAATCTTTCCATATATCGCTTTATCAATACCTATAAATCTACCAGACAAACTCTCAGCAGGTGTTGCAAGACAAGTAAAGTTTAAGTTATATTTACGAGAATTCTCATCACAACGATCTCTCATAAATTTAATAATTTCTAAACCTAACTTCTCCGCTTCTTCACTTTCCCCATGATGTTTACCAGTCAAAGCTTTTAAACATTCAGCAAGACCAATAAATCCTGTAGACAAAGTACCATGTTTCCACACTTTCCTAAGTCTATCTGTAGGTTTTAACTTCTCACCATTATTCCAAATACCCTGACCAAGCAAAAACGGAAAATTATAATTATGTTTACTACACTGAAACTCAAATCTTTCAAGCAATTGATCTCTTACCATATCCATAATATCACTAAGTTCTTTATAAAACCCATCCATATCAGGTTTCTCTCTTTCTTTTAAAGCTATACCATATTTAATTCCAAGTCTAGGTAAGTTAATTGTTGTAAAAGATAAATTACCACGACCAGTTACTATCTCATTATCTGGACTAGTAACGTCCCCTATTACTCTAGTACGACATCCCATATAAGCAATCTCTGTATTAAAATCTCCTTCTTTATAATATTTCTTATTAAATGGAGCATCTATAAATGCAAAGTTAGGGAAAAGTCTCTTAGCAGAAACCTTACAAGCAAGTTTAAATAAATCATAATTTGGATCATCTATATTATAATTAACTCCCTCTTTTACTTTAAATATTGATACTGGAAATATTGGTGTTTCTCCTTTTCCAAGGCCTCTATCCAAAGAAAGCAAGAAATTTTTAATTACCATTCTTCCCTCTGGAGTAGTATCAGTTCCAAAATTAACTGATGAAAATGGAACTTGTGCTCCTGCTCTTGAATGCATTGTATTTAAATTATGAATAAATGCTTCCATCGCTTGTTGTGTTGCTCTATCTGTCTTTTGCATGGCCTTGAGATAACTCTTTTCAAATATTTCATGAATTCTACTAGAACCTTTCTGGTAATCACTAAATTCTTTTACATCAAATTCTATTGATTCTTGTTTATCTATCTCTCTTATAATTCTATCTATATTAATACCTGGAATAAATCCCTCTAAATCAAGAAAATCATAAATTGTCTGTTTAAATTGTTTTTTAAATGTTTTTAATACCCCAGGTGCTAAATAATAATCCAAAGCTGGTATTGCTTGTCCACCATGTTGATCATTTTGATTAGCTTGAATAACAATACATGCAAGTGAAGCATAAGTTGAAATATCTTGAGGTGGTCTCACATATCCATGCCCTGTATCAAAACCATTTTTAAATAGTCTCGCTAAATCTATTTGACAACAAGTAGTAGTACCCATTGCTAAGAAGTCCATATCATGAATATGAATTGTTCCATTATCATGAGCTTCAGCATATTCTTTTTTCATTAAATATGCTTTAGCAAACTCTTTAGATACAGTCGCTCCATATTGTAACATTGTACCCATTGGACTATTTCCATCAATATTAGCATTTTCACGTTTTGCATCTTCTTCGTTTGCAGATTTTAAGCCAAGATTTTCTAATGATTTTAAAAATTTATGAGTTTTATTATCTCCAAAAAATGACTCTCTAGATTGATTTCTTCTTTCTCTATATTCAGAAAATGATTTATATACATCATCGTATCCCTTACTAGATAATTCATTTTCTATATAATCTTGAATTTCTTCTATTTTAAAACGATTATTTTTATCATCCTTATCTTTTATTATTTTCTTTAAAACTGCACCATATACTTTTTGAATATCACTTGAATTGTATTTTTTCTCTTTTTCACTATCATCATCATCTACTTCAACACTATCGAATCCTTTTTTTATCGCTAAAGCAATTTTCGCTCCATCAAATTCGACTTTTTTACCATTTCTTTTAATTACTGTAATCCCTTCTAATTGGTCAACTAATTCATTTACATCTGCCATATTTTTACCTCCTATTTAAGTCAATTGTAAGAGTTGCAATTTCAAAAATCAATAGGTAATTTTAAGAAAAAATTTAAGTATTTTTTTAAACCATTGATATATATAGATTTCTTAAAAAAATTAATTTTGACAGGTTTACGACAATTTACATTTATATACAAAAATTCATTTTTATTAAAAACCATTTTCCACTTTTTGTTAAAAAAAGTCAAAATTAATTTTGCTATTTCATTATTTATCAACACTTTCAGCATTATTTATATTTTAAAAAATATGTTTTTATTCAAAAAGTATTTTTCACATTTCTAATTTTTTTCTACTTTTTCGAATTCATTCATATAGCAAGAACCACACAAAGATTCGTATGTAACTTCCGCTCTATCATCAATAACAATACTATCTCCTTCAAAAGTAAATTTATTATTAATTTTTCTTGCACTAAAACGAGCTTTCTTTCCACACTTACAAATAGTTGGCATCTCTAAAAGTTCATCAGCAAGTTCTAATAATCTAATTGACCCTTCAAAACCATTAGTTCTAAAATCAGTTCTAAGGCCAAAAGCAATAACAGGAATATTATATTTTTTCGTAATATAAAATAATTCATTTACTTGTTCTCTTTTTAAAAATTGTGCTTCGTCAACCAAAACACAATCAATATTATGAATAGAATTTCCTAACTTAGACAAAATACTATCATCATTATATATTAAATAATCTACTTTTCTTTCTAAACCAATACGAGAAACTATTTTTTCATCACCTTTAGTATCAATACTTGATTTTAAAAGTACTATCTTTTTTCCTTTTTCTTCATAATTATAAGCAGTTTGTAAAAGAATAGTAGACTTTCCTGCATTCATCGCTCCATATCTAAAATGAAATTTAGCCATTACTTACTAGTATCCTTTTTATCAGTAGAACCAAATCCCCCAGTACGCATTCCCTCTGCATTATCATCATCTACTGTTAAATATTTTTGGAATATCGCCTGTGCCACTGCTTCTCCTTTTTTTATTACTATATCTTCATCTTTCAAATTAATACACTGCACAAAAATATGTCCTTCATTTTCAGGGTTATTATAATAATCAGAATCAATTACTCCCATACTATGTGGAAAACTAATACCTTTTCTAGGTCCAGAACTTCTTGAAACGATTAATAAAACCTCATCACTTTGCATATAAGCTTTAAGTCCTGTTGGAATTAATGTTGGCTTAATACCCGGATAAAATTTAGGAATAACTATATCCTCTGCCGCTTCAACATCATAAGCTGCCGAATGTTTTGTCTTTCTAACTGGTAAATTAATCCCCTTATTTTCATATTCTTTTACTACTTCAAATCCTCTTTTTCTCATTATTTATTTTCCTCCTCTAATTTATATTTATCATTACCATATAACTTATAAATTTTTACATCTTCTTTTTCTTTATGATTAGATAATTGTAAATCCCATCTTTAATATTTCTTCCATTACCCCACTCCTATCTTTTCTTTAAAAATCTATTTGCATAAAATTGATATTTTAAAAACAATTTACAATCTTCTTTACTATCATCAGTATAATAAGAGCTACTTTCCAATCTTGCATTTAATTTTTCTAATGAACTAGTTAAATCCATATCTGAAATTTTTTCAATTTCTTCAAAACATTCAGTTTCTTTACTTTCATCAAAGCTTCTTTTTCCTAGTACAGAAACTATCTGATTATCAGCTTCCATTAATTCCAAGATATTACCTAACTTTATCATTTCGCAAATAAATGGATAATTAGCAATAAATAATTTCTCATTTTCAGTTAATCCAATAGGAACTATTAAAGATTCTGTTTCCTTTAAATAACCCCCTGAAATATTTCCATATTCTCCACTCATAATTAATTTAAATCCCATTTTTAATTTTTCTTCCATTATTCTACTCCTTTTAAAATTTTACTATTATCTATATATAATACCTTCTTATTCTTTTTTAGACTCAGAGGAACATCAATAATACATTGATTACTACTACCAACATAATGTATTTTTTCACTTGCAAGCCTTAATACAAATCTCCCATCAAGTAATACATCTATATTATTTAAAATAGTATCTAAATCTTTATCAGTCTTCTTCTGTTCTAACAACTCTTCCCAAGTATAACCTGTATAAAGCCAGATAGTTTTATCTCTAAACTTTTCTCTAATCTCTTTAACTAGTTTAGAAATCTCACATCTATTACCTAGAAACAAAGGGTCTCCTCCTGATAAAGTTATTCCACTACACCAATCTTTTTCTAGTTCATTAAATATTTCCTTTTTAGCACTATCATCAAAAATCAATCCATCATCTTTATCCCAAGTAAAAGCATTTTGACAAGCATGACAATGATGAGAACAGCCAGATACCCATAAAACTACTCTAAGTCCTTCGCCATTAAGCATATCTGCTTTTGTTATATTATGATACCTCACCTGAACACCCCCTCTTCTATTTTCTTCCTATTTCGCTCATTCTTCTTATCAAGCCATTTTTTTATCTCTTCATCACTTAAATCATAATACCTCTTAATCCATTCCATTACGATTAAACAATCAGCATATTCTTCTAGCAAGTGTTCCCTATTCATCTTACCACGTAACCCTTTTGTAAGTTGCTTCATAAGTTCTGCCATCTCTTCAATGGCGATAACTATAACTTTATCTCCTAAAATATCCTTAGCTTTATCATAATTATACATACTACATAGATTTCCTTTCAGAAATTTCTACCATCTTAGCATTACTAAGCATCGTATCGCCATGTACTCTAGAATAAGAAAGGTATCCATTCATTCTATCTATCTTCGTTAAATCACTACTTCCACATTTAGGACAAACATCCATATCTAATTCTTCATGGCCACAGTTATTACAGTAAGCAAGTGATAAATTAACGCCTTCATAAAAACCTTTATCCATTGCTCTTTCAATATAAGTAATCATCGCTTTAGTATTATAACTTAAATTATAACGAACATATTGAATACGACCACCTTTAAATAATTCCCAGAATCTATCTTCCAAATCTTGCTTTTCAATTCCTGTAATATCTTCCCAAACACCGCAATGAAAACTATTAGAAACATATTCACGCGAACTAACCCCAGGAATAACACCATATTTCTTACGGAATTGTTTAATCTGTAAGCCACATAAACTCTCAGCAGGTGTTCCATATATAGCATAAAGAATATTATCTTCTTTTTTAAATTCTGTAGTCTTCTTATTAATATATTTCATAACATCAAGGGCAAACTGACCATCTTTGACAATACTTTTACCATTATATAAAACTTGCAATTCATTTAAAGCCGTAATACCAAAAGATGCAGTTGATGACTTTAATATAGGTTCAATTGACTCATCAGGCTTTAAATTGCCTCCATAAAAACCACCTTGACAGTATGCTAAAGGATTAGTAGAAGCTTTACGTTTAGCAAGATAACGATATGTTCTAATATGAATTCGTCTAATCATCTCTAAATAATAATCAAGTACTTCATAAAAGTCTTTCTGCTCTTCACGTGCTTTCGCTAAAATCATTGGTAAATGTAAAGAAATAGCCCCTATATTAAATCTACCAATAAATACTGGTTTATCTGATATATCAGCTGGTTCCATACCACCCTTTTCATACCAAGAAGATAAAAAAGCTCTACATCCCATAGGTGAAACAATTCTTCCATATTTTTTATACATTTCTGGAACATATCCTTCACCACTTAACGATAAATAATCAGGATACATTGTCTTTTCACTACACTTAATAGCTGTAAGAAAACTATCTCTTAAAACACCACCTTCACCATGAAGTTTTTTATCATATAAAAATACAAGTTTAGGAAATACTGTTGGTCGCTTAAAACCTTTCTTACCTTGACCTTTACGATGAACATCTAAAATAGTCTTTGTAATCATAACAGCAAACTTATCTTTATCTACTCCAAAAGTAAGAGTTACAAAAGGATAATCACCTCTACTAGAACTAACTGTATTTAATTTATATTCAAGTCCTTGATAACCTTGTTCACATTCCCTAATAGTTTTCTTCCAAGCATAATCTTCTGCTTCTTTCGTAAATTTTTTCCCCTTAATATCTAAATATTCTTTATAATACATATCATAGCTTTTCTTAGCATACTTTTTTAATATTGTATCTACTTCTGGAACAGTAAAACCACCATATTGCATTGCTGTTGTATTAATAGTAACATCACCCACAACATTAAAAGCTGTTCCTAATGTTTTAGGTTCTGTATACCAAATATTACTCATCTCAAAACCATCTTTTAAAACGTTAGCCATATCAAACAAACAACAATTCATCGTATCACGTCTCGCACTCATATCATGAATATAAATATAGCCATCTTTACAAGCTTCAATTTCTGCTGAAGTTAAAAAGAATTTTTTATAAAGTTCTTTATTCAAACTATTATAAATTAAACATCTTTGCGTTGTAACCAAAGCACTATCCATATTAGCACATTCTTTATCACCAATATAAGTAATAATTTGTGCTTTCTTATAAACTTCATCTAAAATATGTACAATATCTTTTTTATAATCACGATATTCACGATAACTCTTTGCTACTAATGGGTTAATTTGTTCAAGAGCCACCTCAAGACAACTATGAACTTGTTCCACAGTAGGATTACTAGTTTGTGTTTTAAGAAGCTCCACTACTTTATCAACTACTTTATCTAATGCCTCATCAGTTAAATCAACCATAACTCTCTCAGCACTAGATATAACCGCTTTCTTAACACGTTCTGGATCAAATTTTTCCAAATTACCATTTCTTTTAACAATCATTATATCTGCCATACTTCACCACTCCTATCCTACAAACTCAATTCTAACTCATCAAGCAAAAATATTATTGTTGCATTTGCAACAATAATATTTTTTTGTTAAAATAAAAATTAAAGAGGTGTAGTTATATGTCGAAAACTCTAGAAGAAACAAAGATTTTAGAATTCAAAAAAAATTTGTCAAGCTGTGTAAATGTTAAACGTAAAATATTTTACAATA
Source organism: uncultured Bacilli bacterium (assembly GCA_944333305.1). The sequence goes on along the minus strand of CALVKV010000026.1, from coordinate 2,626 downwards.
AAGATTTAATACTTAGTTATTCACCTATCAAAAAGAAAATAGGATTTATTAATTATGGTAAAGCTAATATCGTAAAGATGGACAAAGAAGGAAATACTACTATTATGAGAGATTTAAAAGAAAACGATATCTTTTCTAATCTATTTTTTCAAAATACAGAAGATGAAATTTATATTATCAGCAATGGCGAAACAGAAGTTATTTTTATTGACTATTACAACATTATTAAAAATTGTAACAGTAATTGTCCCTTTCACAATAATCTAATTTTAACATTATTTGATTTATTAATTATTGATAACAAACAACAAAACGAAAAAATCGAATTATTATCAAAAAGAACAGTTGAAGAAAAAATATTATTCTTTTTAAAGCAAAGAACAAACAAAAATAATATTTTCAAAGTAACAACTTCATATAAAGCCATAGCAGAATATTTATTTGTAGACAGATCTAACTTAATGAGAGAGTTAAAAAAGATGGAAGAGAAAGGCTTAATTGAAAGATATGAAAAAACAATTAAGATTTTATCTTAAATTTATATTGTAAATAATTAGTAGAAGCTCTCTTCATATAACCATAATAACTAGCTTTAACTCTCACTAACTTATCTTTATCATAAATACTTAAGTATTTTATCTTTCTTTTAATCCTTGCCTTTACTTTATTATTTATTCTAATAATAAGCTTATTATTTCTTAAAATAAATCTATATCCTATAAAAGTAAAACCACTACTTAACTTATATATATTAGTTTTCTTATTAAGCTCTAACTTTTCTTTAACAAGCTCCTTTTCAATAACATTTTTAATATATTTTAATCTCTCTTTATCATAATCAAGGATAACTCCATCATCCATATATCTTATATAATATTTACATCCAAGTTTCTCTTTTATTAAATGATCTATTCTATTTAAATAAAATATTGCCAAAATCTGACTAGTAACATTACCAATAGCAAGTCCTTTATGATAATTATATCTAGGAACCTTCTTAAGTTCATTCTCATGATTAAGAGATAAATCTTTTTTAAGTTCTCTATTTATAATATTATCTATTTCCCTATTAACATACCCCATATTAGAACTATAAATAATATCTTTAAGTAAAGAAACTATTCTCTTATCTTCATATATTTTATCTAACCTTTCTATTAATATATCATGATCTATATTATAAAAGTATTTCTTTATATCAAACTTAAGGACATATACTTCTTTCCCTTTTCTTTTTAAGTTATTAATATACTTCTTACAAAGATTAAAAGCATAACTACTACCCATACCTTTTCTTGTCGCAACATTACTATCTATAAGCTTAGGTTCTAAGATGGGCTTTAATATATATTCACTAACCATTTGATTAACTATTTTATCAGTTAAATTCTCACTCATAATAACCCTATATTTAGGATCTTTTATTAAAAAGATATTATATTTACCATGATGATATTTAAAGTCTTTTAAAGAATTATAAATACTAACTAAATTACTAGATAAAAACAAATTATACTTAAATAATTTCTCTTTATGTTCTGTATTTTTAACTACAAGTCTATAACTATCAAGTATTTTATTATAATCAACTAAAGTATCATAACTAACACAGCTCTTTTTCATTTTTAATCATCCCATAAGCAAGCTTTCTAATAGTAACTACATAACCAACTAAATCTTTATATTTCTTAAAACTAATTATTTTATTTAAGTACAAGTATTCAAAATAAAAATCTACCATCGAAAGGCTAACTATAAAATCTTTTATATGTTTCTCTCTTATTCTACTACTATCTCTATTAACAATATATGAATTTAATAATCTAACTAAATTAAATAACTCATCTTGCAAATTCTTTTTCAAAACACTTTCACTTTTAGGAAAATTTCTTGAAAACTCTACTACATCACTAACTAATTCTTTAGTATTTTTCATTATTTTAAATGAATCATTCTTCTCCATAACTGCAACACTCCTTAATATATTTCTTACTTTTATTTTTTAATTTTAGATAATCACTACATTTACTACAATAATATTCTCTTATCTTAGGACCAACTACTGCAATATTAAAGTGATACTTTTCTTTTAATACTAACAAATCATCTAATAGATATTTATCAAGTATAATTTCATCACAATATTTTATTTTAAAAAGATATGCCACTATCTTAGCATCAATACCAAAAGTTATAAGTTTATCTTTACTCTTAATAAGTAATAAATACTTAGCATAATCTCTTTTATAATAATTATATTTGTTTAAAGGTGTTCTTTTCTTCATACTAACTCCAAAAAAGAAGTAATACATAAAAACATACTACTTCTTACTATCAAATTATTTTAATATAGGGATAGTCCAAGAACTTTATTCTAAGTCAATGAACATCTATATTATATATTTAGGACTATCGTCCTGGGAATTAAACTTGTTTCCATTCAAAACTTCCTCTATTTGTAAGCCTTAGCCAACAAAATGCGGTGACACTAGATTAATTTCTAGCCTTAGTAGGAATCTGGACGAGCAGCGTTGTTGTTATTCACATTGTTGTTATTATAGGACAAAATAATTTATAAGACAAAAAGACAATAATTGTTGAAATTACTGTCTTTTTTTGTATTTTT
>CALVKV010000025.1 GCA_944333305.1 uncultured Bacilli bacterium | reverse complement strand
GGAGGGAATGTTATATGGCAAAAAAAAACATAACAAAGTTTCCTGAAGGCTTTTTTCAACAAAAACGTCCAATAATCTCTGCAGGTGAAGCGGTTAAAGGACTTAAACCTTTTGAATGGGAAGGTATTATTGATTTTGATGATGAAAAACCTAAAAAACAAAAAAATAAATTGAAAGGAACTAAAAAATGAAAACAATTGGTATTATTGGTGGAATGAGTTATGAGTCATCAATTCATTATTATGAAAGAATTAATAATGGAGTTAATGCGATATGTGGTGGTTTAAACTGTGCTAAAATGATTATTTACAATGTTAATTTTGAAGAGATTAGAAAACTAATGTTAAATAATGAATGGGATAAAATTGGTGTAGAGCTAGCTTCTATTGCTAAAACTTTAGAAAATGCTGGTGCTGATTATATAGTTATTGCAACTAATACAATGCATAAATTAGCAGATTATATAGAAAGCCAAATAAATATTCCTATAATTCACATTGCTGACTGTGTTGCTGATAAATGTAAAGAGAATGAAGTATTAAACGTTGGACTTTTAGGTACTGGTTATACAATGAGAGAAGACTTTTTAAAAGACAGATTAAGAAAAAATGGCTTAACAGTTAGCATTCCAAATAGTGAAAATGAGATTAATGAAATAGATAGAATAATATTTGATGAGCTATGTAAAGGCAGGATTAATGATAATTCAAGGGATTATTATATTGATGTAATAAACAATATGAAAAAACAAAGTGATATTAAAGGTATAATATTAGGATGTACTGAAATAGAAATGTTAATTAGTCAAAATGATTTAGATATTCCTGTATTTGATACTACTCAGTCACATATTGACTCTATTGTAGATTATTCTTTAGAAAAGAAATTATTATTAAAAAGATAGTATGTACTTTGAAAAAATCCAAGAAAAATTATAAAAATAGCTTTATATGTTAGTATCGTTTATGATAAAATCAAAATATATTAGATGAAAGTAACTTCATATAATATATGTAAGATGATTTTCTTTTTATGTAGATGTTCTCGCTTGTAGATGGCTGCTAGTAATAAATTATTCTATCAGAAAATCATATAAACTGTAAAAAAGTATCTAATTTTTCATAAATTATTTACTTTTTTCTTTAGCTTTTCTATACTTTAGTTAGAAAGGTAGGATTTATATGAAAGATTATTTTGGTTATAAGGATAAGATTTGTGTTGTAACAGGGGCTTCTAGTGGTATGGGAAAAGCAACTATTTCTATGTTAGTTGATTTAGGAGCTGTTTGTTATGCAGTCGATTTAAATTCTTGTGAAGTTAAAGGAATAAAAGAGTTTATTAAGTGTAATTTATCTAAAAAAGAAGAGATAGATAATTTATTTAGTAAACTTCCAGAACATATTGACTGTTTCTTTGGAGTAGCAGGACTATCTGGATCTAAGACTGATTATATGACAACATTTAATTGTAATTATACGGCTAATTTTTATATTACAGAAGAATATTTAACTAAGAGAATGAGTAAAGGTGGCTCTATTGTCTATGTTACTAGTACAGCAGGACTTAATTGGAAAGAGTTTAGAAAAGAACAGAGTAAGATTGTAAATGTTAATACTTGGGAAGAAGTAGAAAGGGTAGTAGAACCTCTTGCCAAGATTTCTCCTTCAACTTTTGCTTATATGTATTCTAAAAGATGCTTATCAGAATATGCTGCTATGGTGGCAGTTAAATTAGGTAAAATGGGAATTAGAGTTAATAATGTAATGCCAGGATCAACTGATACAGGTATGAAAGATGAATTTGAAAAGATGGCTGGTGGGGAAGAGGCTCTTTTAGCAGAAACTGGTGTTGCTCATCGTCTTGCAACTAGTGAGGAAATGGCAGGGCCTATTGTTTTCTTAAATTCTGATATGGCTAGTTTTGTTTCTGGAGTTGATTTGTGTGTTGATTATGCTGATAATTCCTTGAAAACTTTAGGGTTAAAAAATGATAGAGAAAAAGTACCTGCTACTAATAAGTTTATTTTAAAGATGGCAAAGAAAATGATGGAGAAGAATAAATAATATTATGTCTTTAGGTCAAAATGGAACTATGCTTGGAGTAAGCGTTAATTATCAGTTAATAGAGTTATTTAATATTATGAATAATGTTAAGTCTATTGATGAGTATAATACTTTGAAAGAAGAATTTTTAAAGTCTCAAGATTTTATCTTTCCTGGTATTAAAGAAAGTAGTTATGAAGAAGTTGTTAATATATATGATAATATAGTTAAATATTGTGATATTATTACTCCAGAAGCTGAAGGAAAGATGGGAGTAACAGTAAAAAATAATGTTCCTTTGTTTAAAAATGAAAGTATTAATAAAGATGTGTTTGATTTTACATATTTAGATAAAATTGTTCTTTTTGCTAAACAGAATATGTTGAAAGTTAGACTGCATACTTTAGTTTGGCATAAATATTTTCCGAAAATTCTTGATGATTGTTCTAAAGAACAGATTACCAGTTTTTTAGATTCTTATTTTTCTTGTATTGCTTCGAGATATGGAAATGATTTTTTCCCTTGTATTGATGTATTAAATGAAATCGCTAGTGAAAATTTTGAAGATGAGGAAATATTACGAGAGTCTAAATGGAAAGAAAAACTAGGCGATGATTATTATTTAACTGTGTTAGTGTTAGCGAGAAAATATTTCCCTAAGGCCTTGTTAGTTTATAATGAATATGATGAGTTAAATAAGTATAAAAGAGATTGTATAATTAAAATTGTAAATAAAATTAAAGAGAAAGAGAAAAAATCAGGTTTATTACTTTTAAATTGTTTAGGTTTACAATCACATTACCATGAATTTGTTAAAGTTCAAGAAATAGAAGAAGCATTTTGGGACTTATCTTTAACTAATAAAGATTTACAAATTACAGAGTCAGATATAGTTAAAGTTAGTGATAATAATTCTGATAAGATTTTTAATACAATTTTAGAATGTTCTTTAAAATATAAAGTTAAATATTTTAGTTTTTGGGGTCCAACTTCAAAAGTTTCTTGGAAATCTTTGAGAGTTAGAACTTTTTTAGATGATAAAGGTAATGTTGATGTTGTTTGTAGAAAAATTGTAGAAGCGTTTAGTTTTAAAGAAAGTGTTAGGAGTTCCTAACATTTTTAAGTTGCAAGTTCTTTGTATACATTTTTATCATAATTATGCTGTTCTGCTTCTATTTCATTTAATTCACTAGTTGTTATTAAAAAGAAGTTGTATTCTAGAATGTCACTACCATCTGTTGTAATAGGGTCATCCCAAGTTAAATCTAAATGATACCAAGTATCGTTTAAGTAAACAGCATTCCAGACATGATTTTCCGAAGAGATTTTATAGCTTTTTATATTCATATCTTCTAAAAATAATTCCATAGCATCAGTGTAACCCCCACATAAACTATAACCTTCTAAAAGAGTTCCATAAGCAGTGTCTGATTTGTATTTTACAATATTATTATCACTTCTATCGCTATCATATTTGCTATTATTGATAATATAATTATGAGCTTCTTTAATTTTATCTTCATTAGTCATAGTATCTTGCCAAATTTCTTTTTCGATTTCCTTGACTTTAGCTTCAATTAATTTGATATCATTATTGGTGTAAATGTGTTCTATTTTTAAAGTTACTTTACCATAATCGTCATAACTAGTTTCTAAATGCCTAAAACTGTTAAAGGGGTGAACAAAATTATTTATGGTAGATAGTACACTTTGGTTATTTGCAAGACTATCAACGTCATTTAAACAGCTAGCATAATTATCAGGACAGTAGAATGAAAATTCTGTTTCTCCAGAGTTTAAAACGGTATAATAAATGTTTAATAAATCTTGATAATTATTAGGTGAAAAATTATCGGTTAGTTGAACATAATTAAAATCATAATCTCTAGTATAATCATTTGAAGCAGTTAAAGTAACATTTTTATTTTCGTTAATAAAATAAGTTCTGTATAAATTATATAATGGCTTTCTAAAAGCAAATGTAAAGCCAAATAAAATAATTAAGAAGAGTAAAACAATATATTTTTTCATAGCATCCTCCTATTTAATTCTAGCAAGGATGATTTGTTTTGTAAATGTAAAAGCGATTAAATTATTCTAATCTATGTAAATAGTGTTATAATATATAGCGATAAGTAAAAGGAAATGGTATATGGGAACTAATTTACTAGATGAATATTTTGATAATACTGAAAGTAGGTATTCAGATTTAGATGGTCAAATAACCGAGATTGTTATTAATGATTTAAAAAAAGCAGGGCAGTATCATAAGTATGATGATAGCCCTCTTGATACTCTTCTATATAATTGCTTTTATCTTAGAAAGATAGGTAAATATCAAGTTTTAGAGGAAATATTAAATAAATATAATATTAATTATTATTATTCTATTCATAATGCAATTTATAATTTATTAGGGATTGAAAAAGATAAAAGTTTATATTGGCCTGGTGTAATTGCTGAAAAAGATGATGGCATTTTATATGAACTTAAAACTGTTCTTGGTACTATAAAAATTTATAAAGCTAGTAAAATTTTTAGTGGTACTAAATCGTCATATATCTTTAAAAAATCACTTATTACTTGTTGCTATGAGAGAAGTTTTGACTTTTTGAAAGAAAATAGAGATTATAAAGCCGTGCTTTCTTATAACAGCAATTTGTTTGTGGGAGGACATTTTCATGCATATTTAGAAAAGGATGAGATAACACTAGATATATCTAGTAATGCTTTATACACGAGTAAGGAAGACAAGGATAAAGTGCTTAAGGGAGAAATACTTGCCAAGCTTACTTATGATGAAGTAGTAGCAGCTTTTAATGAATTATTAGAAAAAGCACCTGACTTAGATAAAGATGATAATAAATTACAAGTATTATCTTTATACTATGGTATGAAAAAAGGCATAAAATAAAAACAGGTAAAACCTGTTTTAAATTGCTCTATATTTATCACTATCTTTATAAGGATTTTTAGGATCGATATAATCTGTAAACATAATACCATTTAAGTGATCAATTTCATGTTGAAAGGCAATAGCTAGTTCTTCTCTTGCTCTTATTCTTATTTTATTTCCTTTAGTATCATATCCTTCGACAGTAACTCTTGCATATCTTGGAACTATTCCGTCAACTTCTCTATTAACAGAAAGACAACCTTCACCCATTTCTACATAGATTTTTTCAGCTGAATTACTAATGATTTTCGGATTGCAAATAATGTAAGTATCAAATTCTTCTTCTCCAACTTCATGAACAATCGTTAAATATCTTTTAGGTATACCTAATTGAATAGCAGCCATACCCATACCAGGACGTAAGTTATATTTTTCTGATAATCTTTCAATTTGACTATTAGTTAGATATTCTACCATTAAGTCAATTGTTTTTAAATCTTCTTTATCTAATGGAAAAGTAACATCTTTACTAACTGTTCTTAATTTTTTATCTTTTTCATCTAATATATCTTTATTCGTTAACATCTAAAATACCCCATTTCTTGCTATATTTTAACATAAATCTAAAAAAAAAGAAAGGGAAACCTTTCTTATCGTGTGAATCTTGCACCAATTACAATGACTAAAAGTATAAATAAAACTAAGATTATGGCATAGTTATTGTTATTATTACCCCAGCCCCAACCACAACTAGGGAACCACCACTGGTTAGAGCAACCGCAGCTTGGGAATGAATTAAATGATCCACCACCATAATAATACATAGTTAAAAACCTCCTTTTTCTATTATAGAATATGAAAAAATATGTCAAATTGTTAATGAATTTGACTAGGTAGCTTTAAACTGTCTTAAATTTATGTTATTCTTAAAGAAAAAGACTAATAATACAAGGAGGACGATTTTTAGAATGACTAAATTTAAAGATATTATAAAAAATCTTGATAAACCGTTATTTTTTCTAACTTTAGTTCTTTTTGTATTAGGACTTGTTATGGTATTTTCAGCTAGTAGTGTTACTTCTTATATGAATGGAGGAAGTCCATACGCTTATTTTTTCAGACAAGGTTTATTTCTAATAATAAGTTTTATTTTTTGTATAATTATGGTTAAATTCAATACAAAACTTTATGGTATTGTTTCAAATTTGTTATTAGTAGCATTCGTAGCTATTTTAATACTACTACTTATTTATGGTAGCGCTACTAACTATGCAATTAGTTGGATTCCTATAGGTCCTTTTACTTTGCAACCTAGTGAATTTATTAAAATAATTATGATTGTTTTTATGGCAAGGTTTTATGAAGTACATGAGAAAAGATTAAATAACTTTTTTATAGCTATTATTCCTTTAATTATAGGTGTAGTAATTACTTTCTTAATTATGTTACAACCTGACTTAGGGACAGCAATTATTTTTGCTGCTTTAACTGGTTTAATGTTCTTTTCTTCGCCTGTATCTAAAACAATAAAACTTAAGGTTGTAGGTCTGTTTGCTGGAATGGCAGTTATTATAGTAGCTGTACTTATTATGAGCGGTGGAAGTATCTTACAGGCTAGACAATTAGCAAGATTTAATTTTACGAGGCCATGTGATAGACTTCTTGATACAGGTAATCAAGTTTGTAATGGGTATATTGCTATTAATAATGGGGGATTAACAGGAATAGGCTTAGGTAATAGTACTCAGAAATATTTGTATTTGCCTTATCCTTATACAGACTTTATTTTTGCTGTTATTGTGGAGGAGCTAGGTCTTGTTGTTGGCATTTTAATAATAATTGCTTATTTATATTTGCTTTATAGAATTTTAAAAATAGGAAGAGAAAGTTATACTAATAGAGGAGCTTTACTTTGTTATGGTGTAGCTGTTTATATTTTCTTACATATTTCTATTAATTTAATGGGATTATTTGGATTAATGCCTATGACTGGTGTTCCTTTACCGTTTATGAGTTATGGTGGTAGTTTTACATTGTGTTTAATGGCATCTTTGGCAATAGTCCAACGTGTTAATATTGAAAATAAACTTCGAGATAAAAAAGTTAAAAAAGTATGAATTTTTTAAATTGGTCTTAATTTTAAAGATCAATTTTTTAAATTTATGGAGCCAATTTGGTAAATTGAGACTCTTTTTTTAGTGAATTTTAAATTTTCTCTTTTTGCACTTCTTTTTTAGTTTTGTTAGTATCGTAACTGGAAAGGAGGTTATTAGAAATGACTTTTACTTATCGTCATAAAAAAGAGATTATTTTTTGTATTTTAGGACTTGTTTTGCTATTAGTCGTAGGAACTGTTTTAATATATAGAAATTTTAATTCTAATGATAGTTCTAAAGAAAACATTGTTTTAAATACAAAGAAAGAGAATTTAGATGAAGAAGAACAAGAAGAGGTATACTATCAAATAGATATTAAGGGAGAAGTTAATGTTCCTGGTATTTATACGGTGAAAGAAGGTAGTAGGGTAATAGACGTTATTAGATTGGCAGGCGATTTGACAGAAGATGCTGACACTTCAGTTTTAAATTTGTCTAAAAAAGTTGCTGATGAAATGGTTATTATTGTTTATAGTTATGATGAGGTAACGAGTTTTACAGAGACTTTAGAAAAAGAAAAAATAGAACAAGAAGCTTGTTTAAATCAAAACGGTATTACAAATGATGCTTGTATTGGAAATAGTGAAGATAATACTAGTTCAAGTAGTGTTGTTATTAGTGGTAAACTTTCATTAAATACTGCAACTCTTGAAGAGCTAATGACACTTCCAGGTATAGGTGAGGCGAAAGCTCTTGCTATAATTCAATATCGGGAAGAAGTAGGAGCATTTCAAAGTATTGAAGAATTAAAAGAAGTTAGTGGTATAGGAGATGCTATTTTTGATCAAATTAAGGAAAATATTACTATTTAAATCTATTTATATTACGTTATTTATAATTAGTTTAATTTATCTTGTTATTTATATAAATATAGATTTTACTTCTTCGTTAGAAGGGAGTGAAACTAGAGTAGTTGGAAAAGTAGAATCTATAAAATATCAAGGTAATAAAATGACACTGACACTAAAAGTTAAAGAAAAACTTATCGCCACTTACTATTTTGATACTAAAGAAGAATTAAATAAAATAAAAAATGAACTTTCATTAGGTGATATACTTACTTTAGAAGGAGAGTTATTTAAACCTTCTTCTAATAAGAATTTTTATAGTTTTTCCTACCCAACCTATTTAAAATACCAAAAAATTTTCTATATAATGAAAGTTTCAAATTTTTCTATTAAACAAAAGAATAGTAATATTTTAAATAGTATTAAAAATACTGTCAGAAGTAGTATTGCTAATGATAAAGTAGGAAGTTATATAAGACTTTTCTTTTTAGGAGATGATACTTCTTTTAATACTACTTTAGAAGAAAATTTTAGAAAACTTGGAATATCACACCTTTTTGCTCTATCTGGTACACAAATTAGTTTTTTATTATCAATTATTACTTTTCGTAAGAATTCTTTAAATATTAAAAACTTAATTTTCATCTTCTGTTTTTTGTTAAGTTATTATTTAATAATTGAAAGTTGTTCCGCAATTGATAGGGCTTTGGTTTTTAGTTTAGTGTTTTCTATAAATAAAACTTTTGACTTCAATATTAAACCTCTTTTCTTAATTTTATTATCTTTAAGTATTCTTTTCTTTATGAACCCTTATTATATTTATGATGTAGGATTTCAATATTCTACAGTTATAAGTTGTACACTTATGCTTTATATGAGTAATAAGAAAAGTAAAGGTAAGATAATAGATTTATTAGAAGTATCATGGGTAAGCTTTTTAGTTAGTTTACCCATTTCTTTATATCATTTTTCTTATATTAATCCACTTAGTATAATTTATAATCTTTTTTATGTTCCTTTTATTAATATTATTATATTTCCTCTAGCGATGCTTTGCTTTTTTATACCATATTTATCTTTTGTTTTAGAGTTTTGTATAAATATTTTTGAAAGTAGTGTTACATTTTTATCTAATATAAATATAGGTTATATAACTTTAGCACGATTTAATATTATTTATTATTTACTATACTTTATATTTATATTAAGTTATTTATTTGTTAAGGCAAAGAAGAGGATATTTTTATTTTTAATATTACTTATGGTAGTAATTCATTATTATTATCCTAAAGTATTTCCTAAAGATGCTTTATATATGATAGATGTAGGACAAGGGGATTCTTTCTTAATAACTTCTAATAATAAGTCTATTTTAATAGATACAGGTGGAGTCATGCTGTATTATCAGGAAGAGTGGATGCAATATGAAAAGAGTAGCGGGGGTAAATATTTAGTTACCTTTCTTAATCAATTAGGAATAAGTAAATTAGATTATTTAGTTTTAACACATGGAGATTATGATCATGCAGGGGAAGCTCTGACAATAATGAATGAGATAGATGTAGAAACTGTTTTCTTTAATGGTAATGAGTTAAATACTTTAGAAAAAAAGATATGGGATAATTCTGATAGTCATTATAAGTTAGTAGAAGGAGATAGTTTTAACCTTGGGAATTTTAATTTCTTAGTTATTTCTAATATATATAAAGATGAGAATGATGGTAGTTTAGTTTTGTATAGTACTATTTTTGATAAAAAAATATTATTTATGGGAGATGCTAGTATTGAAAGTGAAGAGTATATATTAGATAATTATGATATAAGTGATATTACAATACTAAAAGTAGGACATCATGGCTCTAGAACTAGTAGTAGTGAAGAGTTTATTGATAGTGTTAATCCTACTTATGCTTTAATATCAGCGGGGATTAATAATAAATTTAATCATCCTCATGAAGAAGTAGTAGAAAGACTAAAGGAAAATAGTTCTATAATTTATAATACTCAAGTAGATGGTATGGTTATGTTTGACTTTACTAATAATGAAATAAAAACTTATACATCATAGAAAGTCCCGACAATGTCTGGAAAATTAAATACTTAATAAGAAACGACAAATTATTCGTTTCTTTTTTTATATACTTAAAACGGTGGTAGGAATGAAAGTATATTTAGATCTAATATTCTTTATTAATTTCATGTTTGATTTACTCCTTTTAATGACAGTTAGCATTGAGTGTAAAGTGTTTTCTAAAAAAAGAAGATTATTTACCTCTGCTTTCCTAGGAAGTCTTAGTACATTTCTTTTGTTCCTACCCTTAAATAATATTTCTTTGTTTCTTTTTAAATTGATAATTAGTATTGTTATGATTTTTTCAAGCTTCAAAGTAACTTCAAAGCAGTTATTCTTTAATTTAATAAAAAGCCTTTATGGTAATAGCATTATTTTAGGAGGGCTTATTTATTTTTTGAATAATCAATTTAGTTATAAGCAGGAAGGTTTTATTTTTATTCATGATGGTACTAGTGTTAATTTAATTATTATTTTAATAAGTAGTCCTATTATCTTTTACTTATATCATAAAATGGTAGTAGAAGAGAAAAAGAAAAGAAATCTTCTTCATAGAGTATCTATTAAATATAAAAAAGGTTTTATTAATACTTTGGGTTTTTTAGATACAGGTAATAATATTAAAGACCCTTATAAAAAACGGGGAATTATTCTTGTTAATTCTTGTGAAGTTAGTCTTGATTTAGAAGAGTCTATATTAGTGCCATTTAAAACGGTAGAATCTACAGGATTACTTAAGTGTATAGAAATAGAAGAACTAAAGATAGATGATAATTTAATTACTAAAAAGTATTTGTTAGGAGTTAGTCCTAAAACTATAGAAATAAAGGGAGCGTCTTGTATACTTCCTAATATATTGGAGGAGGAACTTTAAATGATTAGTTTACTTTATTTAGTTGCTTTTTTACTTGATAAATCTTGTGAGATTTTTTATGTTGGTAGTAGTGATATTTTACCAGAGCCTTTGTCTCGTGAGGATGAGGAGGCTTATCTTGTGATGGCTATGGATGGGGATATTCATGCTAGAGATGTTTTAATTGAACATAATTTAAGATTAGTGGTTTTTCTTGCTAAAAAGTATGAAAATACAAAAGTTGATTTAGAAGACTTGGTTAGTATAGGTACAATTGGGCTAATTAAGGGTATAAATACTTTTAAGCCTGATAAAAATATAAAACTTGCTACATATGCATCGCGTTGTATTGATAATGAGATACTTATGTATTTGAGAAAAATAAAAAAGTCTAAAACTGAAGTTAGTATTGATGCTTCTTTAAGCTTAGATGCTGAAGGTAATGAATTACATCTTGAGGATATTTTAGGGACAGATTCTGATATTGTAACAAAGGGACTTGAAGAAGAGACTGATAAAAAGTTAATGTTAGATGAAGTTATGAAACTTAATCCAAGAGATAGAGATATTATTATTTTAAGGTATGGATTAATGGGGCATAATGAATTAACTCAAAAAGAAGTAGCAGAACTTCTTGGTATTAGTCAATCTTATATATCAAGAATTGAGAAGAAAGTGATTAGAAGATTGAAAAATATAGTTAAATATTCTTAAGGAGGTTATTATGAGAAATGATAAAGATTGTTTGATGAAAATTAGATATTTATATAGATTGAAACTTGATAAAGATAGTTTAGGTCTTATTAATAATGATATTGACTTTAAAAATAAGTATTATAAAGACATGGAAGAATTTAAAAAGAAATTTATAGGAATTAAATAGGAATATTTAGTTCTTTTTAGTTGACTTATTATTATAATTTTACTATAATTTTATTGATAATAATTATCAATAAAGGTGATGGTATGCAGAGAAATACATTACAAAGACAAGAGATAATTGAGGCAATGAAGTCATGTTATGATCATCCTACTATTAAAGAATTATATGAACTTGTAAATAAGAAAAATAAGAATATAGGACAAGCGACTGTTTATAGAACAGTAAAAAGTTTAGTTAGTGATGATATAGTTAAAAGAATTGATTGCCCTGATGGTGTTCACTATGATTATAGAAAAGATCATTATCATTTTTATTGCTTAAACTGTGGTAAAATTACTGATGTTTTTCTAGATACTAATTTGATTGATAATTTATTATCTGCTTCTAATTTAAATGATATTAAACATATTAACTTAATATTTGAAGGTATATGTGATAGTTGTAAAGGAAAGTGAAGTTATGGGGCTTTGTAACGCTGTTAGGATCGATGATGATAATGTAAGCATTAAAAGAATTAAAGAAAAATGTATTAACTGTGGTAGATGTAAAACAATATGTAGAGATGTTGTAGGGATTAACTATGATGAAAAGTGCAAGGAAGCAGTGTGTATAAATTGTGGTCAGTGTATTTTAAATTGTCCTGTTGGGGCATTAAGCCCAAAGTATGAATATAAAAAAGTTTTGGATTATTTACATGATACTGATAAAATTGTTACTATTTCAGTTGCACCTGCGGTTAGAACTTCAATTGGTGAAGGTTTTGGCTTAGAATCTGGTACTTTTTTAGAAAAAGAGTTAGTTGGCGCTTTAAAAGAGGTAGGATTTGATTATGTTTTTGATGTAACTTTTGGTGCTGATATGACCGTTATGGAAGAAGCGATGGAATTAGTTAACAGATTAAAAAATAAAGGGACTCTTCCAATGTTTACTTCATGCTGTCCATCTTGGGTTAAATATCTAGAAATATATCATCCTGAAAAGATAGGTCATCTATCTACTGTTAAGAGTCCAATAGGAATACAAAGTTCTATTATAAATACTTACTTTTTAAAGATGATGAATATACCGAAAGAAAAAATAGTTAATGTGGTGGTGGCGCCTTGTACTGCTAAAAAGTTTGAGATTAGAAGGACAGAAATAGGTATGGATATTGCCATTACTACTAGTGAGTTAGTTATGCTTTTAAAAGAGTCTCTTATCGATATTAAAAAGGTAGAACCTAAAGAATTTGATTCGCTTTTATCAAAAGGAAGTGGAGCGGGGTTAATCTTTGGTAGAAGTGGAGGAGTAGCAGAGTCTGTTTTAAGATGTGTTAACTATATAATTACTGGTGAAGATAAGATTATAGACTTTTTATCTCTTGTAGAAAATGAAAAAAGTGGTACAATAAAGAAGACAACTGTTAATATAGGCCCTTATAAATTAAGAGTAGCCGCTATACAAGGTATGAAAAGCGTAGAAGAAGTTCTTAAGGATTTAGGGAATTATGATTTTATTGAAGTTATGAATTGTAGTGATGGCTGTGTTTCTGGAGGAGGCCAAGTACTTGGTTCTATTAGTAAAATGAAAGAGACAAGTCTTGCAAGAGCTTCTGCTTTAGAAGAAGATGATAAGAAAAATAAAGTTAGATTTTGTTATAAGAATCCTGATGTTATAGATATTTATAAAACATATCTTGATTATCCTAATAGTCCTAAGGCATTAAAGATTATTCATACTAATTTTAAAGATAGAAGTAGTATATTAAGAGAGAAATCTCTTTAATATAAATATTTAAAAGAAAGAAGGTATAAATATGGAATTAAAAGGTTCAAAGACTGAACAAAATTTAATGACTGCATTTGCAGGAGAGAGCCAAGCTCGTAATAAGTATACTTACTATGCTTCAAAAGCTAGAAAAGATGGTTATGAACAAATAGCAGCTATATTTGAAGAAACTGCTAATAATGAAAAGGAACATGCAAAACTTTGGTTTAAAGAACTTCATGGTGGGGATATTCCTGATACTATCTCAAACTTAGAAGATGCTGCTGCTGGTGAAAATTATGAATGGACTGATATGTATAAAGGATTTGCTGAGACTGCTCGTGAAGAAGGATTTGATCGTTTAGCATTCCTATTTGAGAGTGTAGCAAAGATTGAAAAAGAACATGAAGAAAGATACTTAACACTTCTTA
Organism: uncultured Bacilli bacterium; assembly: GCA_944333305.1. Next base: position 1,050 of record CALVKV010000025.1, on the reverse strand, counting down.
AGAATGTTAAAGATGATAGAGTATTCCATAAGGATGGAGACAAGATTTGGATTTGTCGTAATTGTGGACATGTATATGTTGGTAAAGATGCTCTTGATGTTTGTCCAGTATGTAATCATCCAAGAAGTTTTATGGAAGTTAAAGCTAATAACTATGAATAAAAGGACTAGTTCATTTATTATTGCATAACAAAAAAGAATTTCTGCTATTTAGAAATTCTTTTCTTATGAATTAATATAGGTAATTTGACTTTAGGTGTAATTTGGTTATTTATTATTTCTACTTCATCTTGATATTCTTCTTTAATGGTAGAACAGAAGTCTACTGCCCAATAATCTCCAAACCAGTGAGGATACTTTTCCGTGCTATGATCACAATTACAAAAAGCAATTAGGAGGTTTTTATTTTCTTTTATACCTTTTAAAGTCATATCAATAGAAGCTTCACAAGGATATAAGCCAAATATGGTGTCTATACTTTCAATATCGGTACTTGCTGTAAATTTATCTTTAACTATTTTAATTTTTTTATCTATACTAAATACATTTCTTTTTTCGTATATTGTTAAATTATAATCGCTAGTTTTATGATTATCTCTTATAACTTCTGCAAGTCTTGGATATGGTCCACTTCCTACTTCTAAGATATTTCCTTTGATAAAATTTAGTTGTTCAAGCAACTGATAAAATATATGTCATTTCCTTGCTTTAATATACCAAATTTTGAAGCAAGAGCGGCCAGTTCTGTGTGCATAATATTTTTAGAATTTAAAATATTATCAAAAAGAAAAGCGAAATAAATCATTTCAAATTCTTGGTCATAATATAAATTTTCATTTTCTACGATAAATTTTAAAATATTGTCTTTTTCTCTTAATAGTTTTTCCTTATCAATAACCATTTTTATAATCCCCCTTTTTGAAAGGACATATTATATCATAATTTAAGTAAAATGACAAATAAATAAAATATTAAGATAGTGTTTCCAAAGTGTGGAGATTTATGAAAGAAACCTTTACAAAATAAAAAAACGGTTAAAAACCTAAAAAAG
>CALVKV010000024.1 GCA_944333305.1 uncultured Bacilli bacterium | reverse complement strand
AGAGTTAAATAATAAAAGGTAGAGTCTTAATTGGCACTACCTGTTTTTTTATGTCCTTTTTGTAATAAGTTCCTCCATATTGAGTGATTAATTGTTTTGCCATATTAATATCTTTTTTCTTAATATTAATAGGGTATTGTAATCTTTTAGCATATTTAAACATTGCTTAATCCCTCCATATTCCAAGGAAAGATTAATGTTTGCCATAAGAATGGACTAGTATTAAGACTGTCACTACTAATTAGAATAGGCCCATATTTTTCTTCATATTCCATCATTAATCTATTTGCTTCTTTTCTATATTTATTAAATAAATCTAGAGCATTACCATCATTAGGATATAAATCTAAATAAAGATTTAAATCATGGGCTGCAAATTCTGCTTCTGACATTCTTAAAAACATCTCTTCTTGTTCATTAGCAGGTCTTAAGATAGCAGGTTCATAATTCTTATATTGACTATATAAGTTTCTAAACATATTTCCTTTTATGTATCCTTCTTCTTTATTTAAAAAGATAGGATTATTCATATCTCTATCCATATTACTTGGATAATAGTTGTAATTAAAATTTCTATTCATTTTGAATCTCCCTTCTTTTTATTCTATTCTAGACTTAAACCTAAGTAAGGGCGATTACCTAAAAAAGTGAGCTTAGCTCACTTATCTAATATATTTTCCTAAAGATTTAAAATAGGTATTAGCATCTTCGTAATTTTTTAAGGTTTCTTTAAAATATTCGCTATAACTCATATTATCTTTATCGTTTTTGATATAGTCTCTTAATCTTTGAAGTTTAGCTTTACTATTTAAAGGTTTATATTTAACTAAATCATTATAAATTAAAATAGTTATTAAGGCTTCTAATTGTTTTTTGATTTAGTTTATTGCATCTTGTTTTTAAAATACTATCTTCTTCTTTAGTATCATCGTGACAAAATCTTTCAACACTATATCTACCAGGATCTATTAAGTTCATAATTCCCTCTTTGGGATCAAAGAAATAATTAACAGGCTGAACATCTGCTACTAAAACATAATGATAGGCAAGGATCTTCATATCATTTTCTAATATCTGTAAATTACTTATAAACTTATCACTAGGAAGTAAAGTGATTCCTTGCTTTTTAGTAACATTTTGTTCACCATTAGCTTTACTAGCTCTATAACCGGCATAAGTATAGTCTTCATGATAGATAAGGGCATTTGGTAGAATTATTTGTTTTGTTGGAATACCAATTAAATATTGATGATCAAGATTTTTATTACGACCAAACTCGTAGATTGAACTTTCATAGTATATTTTGTAAACTTGCTTTCCTTTTTGATAACAAACTCCTTCGGTACCTTTACCTAATGGCCTTTTTGTTTCATCTATAAATATTTTTTCTCCATCTACTATGTAATACATAAATATCCCCCTTTTGATGTCCTATATTTTATCATAAAACTCTTTAAATTACAAGGAATATTCTTGTCTAAAAAGATATTCTCTGATAAAATTATAAGAGTAAAGAGTGGTGTTTTAAATGTACTTGAAAGAAATTGTAACTAATGGTTTTAAATCTTTCGCTGATAAAATGGAAATAAAATTAGATGATGATGTCACTTGTATTGTGGGACCTAATGGTAGTGGCAAAAGTAATATTGTCGATGCTGTTCGTTGGGTATTAGGAGAACAATCAGTTAAAAATTTACGTGGTGACGGAGGTATGAGTGATGTAATATTTGCAGGAAGTGCCTCTAGGAAAGCTAAAAACGTCGCTAGTGTAGAACTTGTTTTTGATAATAGCGATCATTATTTAAATGTAGAATATAGTGAAGTGAGCGTAAAGAGGCGTGTTTATCGAAGTGGAGAAAACGAGTATTTTATTAATAATAATAAATGCAGACTAAAGGATATTATTAATCTATTCTTAGACAGTGGTGTAGGTAAAGAATCTTTTAATATTATTTCTCAAGGAGAAGTTTCTAAGATTATTAGTGAAAGTAATGATGATAGAAGATTAGTATTTGAAGAAGCAGCGGGTATTTTAAAATATAAAAAACGTAAAGAAGAAGCTTTAAGGAAATTAGATAAGACAAATGATGCACTTGACAGAGTAGAAGATATAATAAGTGAATTAGAGATTCAAGTAAAACCGTTAAAAGAACAAAGTGAGAAAGCTTTGGAGTATAAAAGATTAAAAGAAGAGTTAGAGACTCTTGAAATAGCTTTAATAGCATATGATATATATAATTTATCTACTAATGAAGAAATATTAAAGAAAGAAAAAGATACTTTAGATAAAGAGATACTTGATTTAGAAAGTACTACTAATACTGATAGTGGTATTTCTTTAAAGAAGAAAACAGATTTATTTAATTTAGAGAAAGATTTGGAATTTACACAAAAGGAATTGTTAGAAAAAACTGAAGAAATTGGTAGTTTAAATGTTCAGTTGAATATTTTAAAAGAACAGCGGAAAAATAAAGATGTTGATTCTAAAGAAGAAGAACTTAGAGCACTTATAGAAGAAAAGGGTAAAATTAGTAAAGAAATTAGTGTTTTGACTAGTGAGATAAATATCAAAAATCAGGATATTTCTAATATGAATGAAGATATTAGCTCTAGTAAAAATAACCTTAAGGGTTTGAAATTAACATTAAAAGATTATGAACAGACGTATAGTAAACAAGATAGAGATATTTTAAGTTACAGACATAAAGTAGATTTATTAAAATTAGAAGCAGAACGTGGTAGTAATTTACCTAATGCTGTTAGAAAAATATTAGATTCAAAAACATTACAGGGTATTTATGACATTATTGGTAATGTTGTTAAGATCAAAGATGAGTATGTAAGATGTTTAGATGTTGCTATTGCTAGTAGTAAAAACTTTATTATTGTTAAGGATGAAGAAAGTGCTAAGGAAGCGATTAGATATTTAAAGCATGATAATCTGGGACGGGCTACTTTCTTTCCTATTAATGTTATTAAAAGACGATATATAGATGATAATACTAAGATGCTTTTAGAAGGAATAGAAGGTTATATTGGGGTATTAGCAGACTTAGTTACAACAGATAAAATGTATAAAAATATTATATATAATCAATTAGGACTTGTAATAATTGCAGACGATTTAGATAGTGCTTTAAGAATAAGTAAAAAAATAGAAAGACGTTATAAAGTTATTACTCTTTCAGGTGATGTTATTAATGTAGGTGGTTCTTTAACAGGTGGTGCTAATTATAAGGGTAGAAGTGCTGTTATGATTAATCAAGAGATAACTAATCATATAAATATAATTAGTAGTTTAGAAGAAGCAAATAAAAAAATAACAATAGATATTAATGATATTAAAGATGATATAAGAAAATTAGAAGATAAGATTTATCTTAAAGAAAAAGAGTTGCGTCTTTTAATTGATGATGTTACTAATAAGAATCATGACCTTATAAATAATAAAGATGCTCTTAGTAGTCTTAGTGATAATATTGATAATTTAGAGTCTAGTGATGATTTATTAGATTCTAAGGAAGAAGAGTTAATTAATAGGTTCTATGATGTAGGTAGTTATAAGGAAAAGTTAGAACTTAAAATAAATACTCTTAAGAAAGATATTAAAGCATTAAAAGAAGAAATAGAAATTGATGAAGAGAAAAGTAAATATAAGAATAATTTAATTAGGAAGTATGAAGAAAAGAGAAATGGTTTAGAACTTAAACTTAAGGAAATTGATGTAAAACTTGATAATTTACTTAATACTTTGAGTAGTGAATATTCTATTACTTATGAGAAGGCAAGACGTGATTATGAGTTAGAAGTAGAAGAAGCGGAAGCTAGAAGTAGAGTTAGTAATTATAAAGCTAAAATAAAAACTCTTGGTATGGTTAATTTAGCGGCAATAGATGAGTATGAAAGAGTTAATACTAGATATTTATTCTTATTGCATCAAAAGGAAGATTTAACTAAAGCTATTGCTACTCTTCTTGATATAATGAATGAGATGGATGAAGTTATGAAAGAAGAGTTCTTAAAGACTTTTGAGCTTATAAGAAAAGAGTTTAAAGAAGTCTTTAGAGCATTATTTCATGGTGGAGAAGCAGATTTAAAATTAACTAGTGATGATGTTTTAACGACAGGAATAGAAATAGTTGCATGTCCTCCAGGTAAGAAGTTAACTACTATTAGTTTATTATCAGGAGGAGAAAAGACTTTAACTGCTATTAGTCTATTGTTTGCAATTATAAATGTTAGAACGGTACCTTTTTGTATATTTGATGAAGTAGAAGCAGCTTTAGATGAAGCGAATGTTATGGAATTTGGCAAGTATCTAGCTAATTATAAAAATAAGACTCAATTTCTAATAATTACGCATAAGAAAAAGACGATGGAATATGCTGATACTTTATATGGTATTACGATGCAAGAGTCAGGAGTATCTAAGCTTGTTAGTGTAAAGTTAACTAATAATGAAGAATTGATATAGTATAAATTAATTTGTTATGTTAAAATTATATTAATAAAGAAAGAAGGTAAAATTATGAAAAGAACATGTTTACAATATGTTACCTGGGGGGGGTCATTTAACCCTAGCCTAAGTAATAAAATTACTTTCTTTCATAGTGTAAAAAGAATAGAGTAGAGAGATATTCTATTCTTTTTTGTATGTAATTATGAAGGGAGTAAATTATGAAAGATAAGAAGAAAAAAGTAACAGTAATAATTATAAGTATATTAATAGTATTAATCTTACTACTTGCTATTGCATATGCTTACTTTTCTACACAACTATCAGGAACAGACCAGATAGTAAAAGTAGGAGAGTTAGAGTTAGTCCTAGATGAAACTAATGAAGGGATAAGTTTAGATAGTGCAATAGGTATAAGTGATAAAAAAGGATTAGAATTAGAAGGTTCAAATTTTAAACTAATAAATAATGGAAATAAGGCAGTAGATTATACAATCTATTTTGATGATAATAGTATAGGAGATAGTGATACTAGAATAGATGATAAGTATTTAAAATATAATTTAAATAAAAATGGATTAGACAGTGGGGCAACATTACTAACTAGAATAGGAGCGAATCCAAATAGAATATTAGACTCTGGAACCATAGAAGGAGATAGTACAAATGAATATAATTTAAAGTTATGGATAACTGATGAAGTAGATGGAGATTACTCAGGTCAAGTATTTAGTGGAAAGTTAAGAGTAGAAGTAAGTCAAGCAAGAGAAACAGTAGCAGAAGTTCTTCTTGCAGATAGTGCAAATAATATAAATACAGATGATACTGACCAAACGTTTATAACGGGAAGTAATCCAAATAACTATATTTGGTATAGTGGCAAGTTATGGAGAGCTGTAAGTATAGATGCAAGTGATAATAGTGTAAAGCTAGTGACACAGTGGAATATAAGTGCAATACCATATGGTAGTATTGCTTTTGAGGAGAGTTATATAGAATCTTGGTTAAATGATACAACTGTTGATGGTTTTCTTGGTAATTTAAGGAATCCTGAGTCTTTTATTAAAATGGATAGTAAATGGAATGCCAGTCAGATGAGTGATACTAGTAAACCACCAAGTGAAAGTGAAGGTGGAACGATAGTAGAAGATGCCGTAGGATTATTAAATATTTATGAATATAATATGACAGGGCTATCTAATGGATATTTAAATAATAATCTTTTTTGGTGGACTTTAACTCCATTTTCATCAAGTTATATGTGGATTATGCATCAAGCTAATGGTAATCTTTCGGCTCAATTTTGTGGGAGTGCTTATGGCGTAAGACCCTCTATAAATTTAAAACCCGATATTAAAATAGTAGCAGGAGATGGAACAGAAGATAACCCATATAGATTAATGGGAGACAATGATAGTAATTTAGAAGGTGTAAAATTAAATACAAGATACAGCGGGGAATATATAAGTTTTGGAACAGGAGATAATAACTTATATAGAATAGTAAGTCATGAGACAGAAGGCTTAACTAAGATAACTAGTGCTGAGCCATTAAAAGAAAATGGAACGTTTAAAACATTACAATTTGGAGATTCAGTAAATTATTCAAGTACAAATACAATAGGAAGTTTTCTTAATGGAGAATATTTAGATAGTAGTAATTATTTAACTAGTGAACAAGCTAATATGATTGAAGATGATACTACTTGGTATTTAGGAACAGTAGCATATAGCCAAAGTTATAGATTAGCTAAATATAGAGATATAAATATGTCAGATTATACAACATCTATAACTCATGCAAAAGTAGGGTTACTAAGGTTGGGTGAATTAATGGCTGGACAGTTTAATCGTTCTACTAATAATATAAACCATTTTACTCTAACACCATATACAACTACGAGTATACGTTTTATAGAAACTACCAGTAATATACCTAGTATTGCTTTAAATATATCATATGGTATCAAGCCTTCCTTGAATCTTAAATCAAATGTCATTATAACTGGAGGGAACGGAACTCTACAAAATCCTTTTAGTATAGAACTTAACTAAGAAGTAATTTCCTTGCTTCTTTTTCTTTTTTAAAGTATTCTATTACTAGGTGAAGTTTATGTCTAGTAAATTAGATGCAGTTTATATACATATTCCTTTTTGTAATTATATTTGTGCATATTGTGATTTCTGTAAAGTTTTTTATAATAAAGAATATGTTAGTAAATATTTGGATGCCTTAGAAAAAGAAATTAAAGTTAACTATAAAGGTGAAGTTATTACTTCTTTATATATAGGAGGAGGTACCCCTAGTAGTCTTAGTATTGATGAACTAAAGAAACTCTTTAATATTATTAGTGTTTTTAATCTAAGTAAAGATTGTGAGATTACTATGGAAACTAATGCTGATAGTTTAAGTTTGGATAAGATTAAACTACTTAAAGACTTTAGGGTTAACAGAGTTAGTCTTGGTGTTGAGACTATTAATGAAAATTTACAAGATATACTGGAAAGAAGAACCAGTAAAGATGTTGTTATAAAATGTATAAATAATTTAAAGAATATTGGTATTACTAATATAAATGTAGATTTAATATATGCAATTGAAGGAGAAACTTTAAATGATTTAAAAAAAGATATAGATTTTTTATTGTCATTAGATGTTCCTCATATCTCTACTTATTCTTTGATTATTGAAGATAATACGAAATTAAAGTTAAATGGTATTGAAAATATAGATAAATCTTTAGATAGATGTATGTATGATTTTATTTCTAAAACATTAAAAGATAATGGTTATATTCATTATGAAATATCTAATTTTGCTAAGCCTAATTTTTCCTCTAAGCATAATTTAAAATATTGGTATAATTTAGAATATTATGGCTTTGGAGTAGGAGCTAGTTCTTATATAGATAATATAAGATACTCTAATACTAGAAGTATTACTAATTATATTGGTGGTAAAACTATTATAGATAAAGATATAGTTACTATTAAAGATAAAATCTTTTATGAAATTATGTTAGGCTTTAGAACTAATATGGGAATTAATAAAAATAATTTTAAGAATAAGTATAATATAAATATAGAAGAGATATTTAATTATAAATTATTAGTTAATAATAATATATTAGAAGAAACTTCTAATTATTTAAAAGTAAGAGAAGAATACTTTTATGTTTTAGATGAAGTTATATTAAAGTTCTTAGAGACTTTACAAACAAATGTTTATGATATATAATGATTTAGAAAGAGGTAGTTATGGATAAAAAAGAGATATTTTACGATGAAATAAATTATATTAAAGATGGATCTTTAAGGAAAAGTCTTGGGGAGTTGATAGAATTATTACCAGACTATTTCTTTAAAGAACCTGCTGCATCAACAGGTAAATATCATCCTAAGTATGCTCAAGGTGAAGGAGGACTTTTACGTCATACGAAAGCGGCTGTTAGAATAGGTTATGAATTATTGCAAGATTTATCTATTGGTAAGAAATATACATCTCATGAGAAAGATTTAATGCTTATGGCACTTCTTTTACATGATGGTTTTAAAAAAGGAATTAAAGAAGAACGCTATACACGTTTTGATCATCCATTAATCTCAGCCCAAGTAGTTATGGATAATCATGAAAAAGTTGGTTTAAGTCTAGAAGATGCTACTTTTATAAGCGATGCTATTAAAACTCATATGGGGGACTATACTGTCGATTATAGTGGTAATGAAGTCTTAGAAAAACCTCATACAAAATATCAAAATTTTGTCCATATGTGTGACTTTTTAGCGAGTCGAAAATGTTTGTTGTTACCATTCGATTCACATAATAATATAGGGATATAGATATAAGGAGGGTAAGGCTATGGGAAAGATTATTGTTATTGAAGGCATAGAAGGTTCTGGTAAGGAGACTCAAAGTAAATTATTGGTAGAGTCTTTAAATAAGATGGGGATTAAAGCAATAGAATTTTCTTTTCCTATGTATGAGACACCAACAGGAAGGATTTTTAAAGATTGTCTTTTAAATAAAAATGGCTATTTTAAAGAAGGTTATGATGCCTTAGATCCTGAACTTGTTTGTTTATATACAGCTGCTGATCGTAAATATAATATTAATAAAATAAAAAAATATTTGGATGAGGATTATATCGTTGTTATTAATCGTTATACTAGTTCTAATATGGCTAATCAAGGTAGTAAATATAGTGATAGTGAAGATAGATTTTATATGTATCAATGGATTGATAAATTAGAATATTGGCTTTTGAAACTACCTAAACCTGATTATACTATTCTTCTTAATATGCCATATAAATATAATAATCAATTGTCTTTTAATTTGACTAAAGAGGCTTCTAAAGAGGAGAAAGTTTTACAAGCTTATATAGAACTTGCAGGACTTTATAATTGGGATGTTATTGATTGTATTGTAGATTCTAAAGAAAAGAGTATTGATGATATTCATAAAGAAATAATAGAACTTTTAAAAAATAAAGGAATAATTGTATAAAAAATAAGAGTTTTAACCATTATATTAGTAGGTGATAATATGGATTACTTATTAATACTTTTAAAAACTCTTTTCTTTTATTTTGCTATTGTTATTTTTTATCGTTTTATGGGTAAAAGAGAGGTAGGGGAACTTGGAATCATTGATTTAATTGTTTCGGTATTAATTGCTGAACTTGCTGCTATTAGTATTGAAAAATATGATAGTAGTGTGTTTTTAATGCTTTTACCTATAGCCTGCTTAGTAATACTACAGATAATACTTGCAAAAGTGTCATTAAAAAGTGATAAGGTAAGAAGTATGCTAGATGGTGATGCTTCTATGATTATAGATAATGGTAAAGTTAATTTTAAAGAGATGATTAAACAGCGTTATAATTTGGAAGATTTACTTACACAGCTTAGAGCTAGAAATGTTAAAAGTATAGAAGAAGTTGAATATGCTATTTTGGAGACAAGTGGTAAGTTATCTGTATTTACTAAAGACGCTAATAATAGTGGACCATATCCTTTACCTTTAATACTTGATGGTAAGATACAACAAATGACTTTGAAAAGATTAAAGAAGAAAGAGAAATGGCTTAATGAATTACTTGCTACTAAAAAAGTTAAATTAGATGATGTCTTTTATGCCTTTTATAAAGATAATCAGTTATTTATTATAAAAAACAGTGATTGTATTTCCTAAATTAGACAAAATTATTATAATAAATATAATATGATAAGAGTATGAGAAAGAAAATATTTTTACTACTTATCATTTTTTTATTGTTATTGATTTATATATTTATTCCTGAAGAAAAGTTAGATAATAAGGAAGAGACCTTAGAAAAGAGGGCAGTTTTTATTTCTTATATTGAACTTGGAGATAATTTAAGAGGTAAGAATGCTAAAGATATGAAAAAAACTATTGATGTTATGTTAGATACATCTAAAGATTTTGGCTTTAACATGATTTTTTTGCAAGTTAGGGCATTTAGTGATGCTATATATCCTTCTTCTATTTTTCCTAGTAGTAGAAGTGTTGTTAATAAAGAGGGCGATGAGCTACCTTTTGATATATTAGAATACTTTATTAAGGAGGCTCATCAAAAAAAATTAGAACTTCATGCTTGGGTTAATCCTTATCGTATTAGTAACGAAACAGATTCTTCTGTTATTAGTGTAACTAATCCTGCTTATGATATGCTGGATGATTCTACTGCTGTTGCAGTGTTAGATTCTGGTATTTATTATAATCCTGCTAGTAGGGAAGTTGAATCTTTGATTTTGGAGGGAATAAATGAAATAATTTCTAATTATGATGTTGATGGTATTCATTTTGATGATTATTTTTATCCTTTATCTACTACTATAGATGAAGAAGAGTATAATGATGCTTTAAGTGATAATAGTAGTTTAACTTTACAAGAGTTTAGACTATCTATTATTAGTTCTTTGGTAAAGAAAACATATGACTTAATTAAATCTTATGATAAAAATATTCTTTTTGGTATTTCTCCTGATGGTAATATAGATAATAATTATAATAGTAATTATGTAGATACTAGATTGTTTTGTACTGAAGACGGATATATTGATTATATAATGCCTCAAGTATATTATGGTTTTCTTAATAGTACTAAGCCTTTTGAAGAGACTATTAAGTCTTGGAATAATTTAATAACTAATGATATCGATTTAATACCAGCTTTGGCTTTTTATAAAACTGGTAATATTGATACTTATGCTAAACAAGGTATTAATGAATGGATAGAATATAATAATATTATTGCAAGAGAAGTAATGTTAAGTAGAGACTTATCTAATTATAGTGGTTTTGCTATTTTTCGTTATGATTCACTTTTTGGAAATGATTTGACAGACACTTCATTTTTAGAAAAAGAAAATTTAAAAACTATTTTAAGTTAGAAAAAACAGTGATATAATGTATTTAGGATAGGTGATACTAATGAATAAGCATGGGTTTACACTAATTGAGTTACTTGCAACAATACTAATATTAGCTTTACTGATGTTAGTTGCTGTTCCTAATGTTATGAGTACTATTGATAAAAATAAGCGTGATACCTATGTTGAAGATGCTAAGAGAATGATTACTTTAGCAGAGTATGAAGTTAGAAGCAATACTAGTATTGAACTTCCTACTTCTGGTAATTGTATTGTTATTCCTTTAGGATCTTTAGATTTAAGTGATTTTAATGAAGGACCTGAGGGTGGTAATTATGATTTAGTTAAGTCATATGTAGTTATTGCTAGAAGTGGTGGTTCTTATCGGTATTATGCAACTATTGTAGAAAATTTTGATGGTGATGTTAGGGGAATACCTTTGACTTCTAGAAATGATTTAAATAAAGAAAATGCTAGGAATAGTGTAGCTAGTGGGTCTGAACTTAATATTGTTACACCTACCGTTGGTTCTAAATTATCTGGTTATACTGTTACAAATATTATTGACAGTTAACTGATAATTTGCTATGATTTAGGAGTAAGATATGGAGGTTATATGTGATGAAAAGAAAATTTAATAAGAAAGGTTTTACATTAATTGAGTTATTAGCAGTTATCATTATTTTAGCTATTTTAATGACTTTAGCTATTACAGCGATGTCTGGGTATATCAGAGGAGCAAGACGTGATACTTTTGTTACAACTGCTCAACAATATGCTAATGCTGTTAGACTTAGTTTTGTAAATGGAGATTATTCTAGTAGTGTTATGCCAAGCTCTGGACAATGTTTAGCTGTTTCAACTAATACAGTTGCTTTAGAGAGTGGTTCTCATGATAGTCCATTTAATTCAGGATATTCTGATGAAAGCTTTGTTATTATATATAATAATTCAGCAGCTGGTACTGATAGCTATCAATACTATATTCAGATGACTGATGATGCTGGTAATGGTTTTGGTGTTTTAGATGAGAATGGACTTGATGGTGATTTGGTTAGTGAGAAAGATGCAACTAGTGAAGGTAACTATCAAACAATTTCTACTATGACACCTGGTACTAGTACTATTAGTTTATATGATGCAACTAGTAATAGTACATATAATAGTACTCCTGTTGCAAGCTGTACATTATCTGGAATAGTTAGTTAAATAATAATATCAATTCGTTGTTAAAAGAGTATTAAAATACTCTTTTTCTATTGTCAAATTTTAAAATTTAGTTATAATAAATATTAGTTCTTTTTAGGAGGAATATAAATGGCGAAGTTACCTATTTTAATTATTAATAATGCGATTCTTTTTCCAGGAATGGAATACCGTGGAGAAAGTGCTAGTTATTTAGAACAAGATATTATAAATACGATTGATAAAACTGATAGTAAAGAATTAATAATAATTCATTCTATTGATAATATTAGTGTTGATGACGTTACAGAGTTTCCGAAAATAGGCCTTTTAGCAACTTTAACTTTAAAACTTAATATTCCTAATTCAAAAATGCGTTATATTTTTATTGGTTTAAAAAGAGTGATGATTACTTCTTATGAAGAGGAAAATGGCTTTTATTATGCTAATTATGAGGAAGTAGATTCTGATAGAAAAAGTGCTTTGGAAGAAGAAAAATACTTAAATATGTTATATCGTAATTATGAAAAGTATGTTAGGGAAATATCTTCTGTTAGTAATGCTATGCTAGGAGAAATATCATCTATTAAAAGCCTAGATAAATTAACAGATTTTATAGTATCTTTCCTTAATTTAAGCCCTGATGTAAAAAAAGAATATTTGTATGAACTTGATTCTACTAAAAGAGCGGTTAAGTTAGTTAGTCAGTTAAAAGAAGAGATAACTCTTGCGAAATTAGAAAAAGAAATAGAAGCGAAAGTTCATAAAAAAATTGATGAAGATCAGAGGAAATATTATTTATCAGAGAAATTAAAAATAATATCTAATGAACTTGGTACTGTTAGTAGTAAGAGTCTTACTATAGATAATTTTAATAAGAAATTAAAGAAGTTGAAATGTTCTAATAAAGTAAAAAATAGAATTAAGGAAGAGATAGAACACTTTACTTCTATTAATGAAAATACGCCTGAAGCTTCTATATTACGAGAATATCTTGATTTAATGTTAAGTTTGCCATGGGACTATAAAACAAAAGATATTACAGATATTAAAGAAATAGAGAATACTTTAAATAATAGTCATTATGGTCTTACAAAAGTTAAGGAAAGGGTTGTTGAGTATATTGCTGTTAAACAAAATTCTCCTAAAGAAAAAAGTCCTATTCTTTGTTTAATAGGTCCTCCTGGTGTTGGTAAGACATCTCTTGCTAAAGTAATTGCTAAAAGTCTTAATAGACGTCTTGTTAGTGTTTCTGTAGGCGGTATTAATGATGAAGCGGAAATTGTTGGTCATAGAAGAACTTATGTAGGGGCACTTCCTGGTAGAATTATTCAAGGCATAAGGAAATGTGGTAGTTCTAATCCAGTATTTATTATAGATGAAATAGATAAAATGACAAAAAACTTTAGAGGGGATCCTGCTAGTAGTTTATTAGAGGTTTTAGATAAAGAGCAGAATAGTACTTTTTACGATCATTACTTAGAAGAAGAGTATGATTTATCTAATGTTTTGTTTATTGCTACTGCTAATTATGAAGATCAAATACCACCGGAACTTAGAGATAGATTAGAGATAATATATCTTGATTCTTATACAGAGTATGAGAAGCTTTCTATTGCTAAAAATTATTTAATTCCTAGAGCACTTGATGAGCACGGGCTTACATCTTTACAAGTTAATTTTAGTGATAAAGCGATACTTGATATAATAAACTACTATACAAAAGAAGCAGGTGTTAGAAATTTAGAAAGACTTATTTCTAAAATACTTAGAAAGATAGTTAAAAAAGTTTTAACTGAAGATAGTGAGATATTTTATGAAATTACTAGTAAAGATTTAGAGAAGTATTTAGATAAGAAGTTATATAATAATAAAGGTAATAAAGAAACAAAACTTAAAGGCGTAGTTAATGGCCTTGCTTATACTCCATATGGAGGAGATACTTTGCCTATAGAAGTAACTTATTATAAAGGTAATTCTAATCTAGTTTTAACTGGGTCTTTAGGAGAAGTTATGCAAGAGTCTGCTAAGATTGCTTTAAGTTATATAAAAGCTAATGTTAAAAAATTTAATTTAGGTAATGAGATATTTGATTATGATATTCATATTCATGTTCCAGAAGGGGCTACACCAAAAGAAGGACCTAGTGCTGGTATTGCTCTTACAACTGCTTTAATTAGTGCTTTTACTAATACAAAAATATCTACTAAAATAGCGATGACAGGAGAGATAACTTTACAAGGAGATATTTTAGAAATTGGAGGAGTTAGAGAAAAAGTATTAGGTGCTTATAGAGAAGGTGTTAGGACTATTTATTTACCTTTAGAGAATAAAGATGATGTTAAAGATATACCTAAAGAAATAAGAAAAAAAATAGAGTTTATTTATGTTTCTAATTATAGCGAATTATATGATAAATTGTTTGTTAGTGATGTTGTATGCAATTAAGAGATTTACCTATAGATAAGCGAATTAAAGCTATTAATGTTAAATCATGTCTTGCTTATGAAGATTATTTAGAAAGTTTGAAGTCTTGTGATTTTGATACTTTAAAGAAAGGTGTTAAGGCCTTATTAGAAATAGAACCAGAGTTTTTCTTAATTGATGAAGAGTTTTTAGATTCAGTTATTGAGATAATTTCTATTTATAATGATACAGATACTTTAGTAACTTTACTTAAATTGAAAAAACTATCTACTATATTTAAAGAAAAAAGAAGAGATAGATTTTTAGAACGAGAATATGTTAAAAGAAACTTTATTAAAGACTATGAAGATTATTTGGAATTGTTGGAGTTAGATGACTTATTGATCAGTGAAGAAAATTATAATTGTATTTTAGATAATCCTTATATTTTACAGTCTATAAGCTATTTAAAAAGAGAATTTAGTGATTACTATGCTAAAAATAGAAAAGCAGATAATTACTTATTAACAATATTAAATATTTTAAAGAAAAGGTATTATGATATAGGAAGTTCTTTTGATATGGATTCTATTTTCTCATTATTTCCTAATCATGAAAAAGAGAAGATTATTACTTTTGCTAAGAAAGTGCAGGAATAATCTTTTTTTATTATCATATATTTTAACTAAGGAAAGGAGATAAGGTTGAAAATAAAATGACAAAATTATGACACGACAAAAACCGTCAATGAAGACGTTAAAATAAAACGAAAATTA